>NZ_JBFBJY010000067.1:0-48369 GCF_040702125.1 Kitasatospora sp. NPDC085895
GGGGGGGGCGGCCGTGCGCGCCCCCGTCGGGGGGGGGGGGGGGGGGGGCCCCCCCGCGGGGGGCGCCCCCCCCCCCGCCACGTCCGGGCCGGTCAGCGGCCGCGCCAGACGGTGGTGATGTTGCAGAACTCGCGGATGCCGTGGCCGGACAGCTCCCGCCCGTAGCCGGAGCGCTTCACGCCGCCGAACGGGAACGCCGGGTGCGAGGCCGTCATGCCGTTGAAGAACACGCCGCCGGCCTCGATGTCGCGGGCGCAGCGCTCCTGCTCCTCGTGGTCGGTCGTCCACACGTTGGAGCTCAGGCCGAACGGGGTGTCGTTGGCCAGCTCGATCGCCTCGTCCAGGCTCTCCACCCGGTACACGGTGGCGACCGGGCCGAACGCCTCCTCGTGGTGGATGCGCATCTTCGGGGTGATGCCCGTCAGCACGGTCGGCAGGTAGTACCAGCCGCCGTCCAGCTCCTTCGGCAGGCCGTCCGGGCGGGCGCCGCCGCACTCCGCGACGGCCCCGGCGGCCACCGCGTCGTCGACCAGCTCCTCCAGGTCGGCACGGCCCTGGGAGGTGGCGAGCGGGCCGATCTCGGTCTCCTCGGCCAGCGGGTCGCCGACCTTCAGGGCCTTCATCCGGTCGGTGAACGCCCTGGTGAACGCCTCGTAGACCTCGGCGTGCACGATGAAGCGCTTCGCGGCGATGCAGGACTGCCCGTTGTTCTGGGTGCGCGCGGTGACCGCCCACTGCACGGCGCCCGCCAGGTCGGCGGAGGGCAGCACCAGGAAGGGGTCGCTGCCGCCGAGCTCCAGCACCGACTTCTTCACCTCGTCGCCGGCGATCGAGGCGACCGAGCGGCCGGCGAGCTCGCTGCCGGTCAGCGTCACCGCGGCGACCCGCGGGTCCCGGACGACGCCCTCCACCGCGGCGGAACCGATCAGCAGGGTCTGGAAGCAGCCCTGCGGGAAGCCCGCCTCCAGCAGCACCCGCTCCAGCGCCAGCGCCGTCCGCGGCACGTTCGAGGCGTGCTTGAGCAGGCCCACGTTGCCCGCCATCAGGGCCGGCGCGGCGAACCGCACCACCTGCCAGAGCGGGAAGTTCCACGGCATCACGGCCAGCACCACGCCGATCGGCCGGTAGCGCACGTGCACCGAGGCGCCGCCGGAGTCCGCCACGTCGGCCTCGGACGGGTGCTCGTCGGCCAGCAGCTCCGGCGCCCGGTCGGCGTACCAGCGCATCGCCTTCGCGCACTTGGCGACCTCGGCGCGGGCCGCGACGACCGGCTTGCCCATCTCCACCGTCATCGTCCGGGCGATCTCCTCGCGCTCGGCGTCGAGCAGGTCCGCGGCGCGCTTCAGCAGCGCCGCGCGTTCCTCGAAGGAGGTCGTCCGCCAGGACCGGTAGGTCTCGGCGGCGAGGCCGAGCCGCTGTTCGAGGGCGGCGTCGTCGTACGGGGTGAAGGTCTCGACGGTCTCCCCGGTGGCCGGGTTGACGGTGGCGATGGGCATGGCGGCTCACTCCTCGGTTCTGGCACGCGGGTGCCGGTCGGGCCCCGGTCGGATCCACCCTCCCCCCGATCGGGGCGGGGCGCAGCCGCGGCGGCCGCCCGGGGTGCGGGCGGGTCCGCCGCGGCGTGCCCGCCGTGCGGAAGGATCAGTGCGCGGCGAGCGGGTAGTGGTCCGACAGGTCGTTGTACGTGTAGCTCTTACCCCAGCTGCTCACCGTCCACGGCGTGCTGTGGAAGCGCACGACCTGGTTGGTGTACTGCTGCGGCCGGGCGTGGTCGGCCCGGTACAGCACGTAGTCCAGGTCCTCCTCGGGCTCGCCCGGGTAGCGGTAGGCGGCGATGGAGTTGTCGACCGTGTCGAAGGAGTACGGCCAGCCGGTGCGCTGCGAGGCCGGGGCCAGGTTGCCGTTGTCGAGCAGCGCCTGGTACTCGGAGCCGTGCGAGTCGACGTTGAGGTCGCCGGCCAGCACGATCGGCTCGTCCGCCGGGATCCGCTTGGCGTCGAGGAAGGCCCGCATCGCGAGCAGCTGCTTGGCCCGGACGGCGGCCGGCTCGCCGCTGGAGCAGCCGGTGTCGGTGGACTGCAAGTGCGTGCCGACCACGTGGGTGCGCAGCCCGTCGACGTTCAGCACGGCGTACACGAAGCCCTTGTTGGACCACCAGTCGGCGCCGCAGGCGTCCTTGAAGACGTACTGCTCCTTGCGCAGGATCGGCCACTTGCTGAGCAGCGTCACCCCGCCGTCCTCGGGGGTGGTCGAGCTGTAGCTGCCGGAGGTGGCGTCCCAGCCGCCGGTGGAGCGGCCGACCACCGGCGTGTGGTACGGGTACGCGGCCGAGGCGCGGGCGGTCAGCGCGTCGGAGGCGGCGTTGTCGAACGCCTCCTGGAGGACCACCACGTCGTGGCCCTGGAAGAAGTCCGCCGAGGCGATCGCCTGCGCGCGGAGGTCCTGTCCCCAGTTCGGGTAGAGCGACTTGCTCATCAGGAACACGTTGTACGTGAGGACGTCGAGCGCGGGTGCGGTGACCGGCGCGCTCTCGGCCGCGGCGCCGGTGGCGGCCGCCGCGGGGGTGGCGGCGAGCGTGCCGAGCACGGCGGCGGCGACACAGGCCGCGGCGGCCGTTCTGGTGGCGCGGCGGACGGACGACAGGGGCATCGAAGCTCCGTGAGGGTGTGTCGTGAACCCGTCGGGTTGCGGGATGTTGTGCATCCAACTTCGGCGCCCGCACGGTGTGCAAGACATCGGGCGAGCATTCGGTGAACTCGTCCGAAACAGTGCTACCGATCGGTAGTCGGATGGGTCCGGGACGCACGGCGGCCGGGCCGGGTGCGCCTGCGCCCGACCCGGCCGCAATGGCTGACCGAACGTCAGTTCACCCCGCGATCAGCCCAGAAGTCGCCGCGGGCCAGCACCGAGGTGTCCGTGTTGTCGGTGAAGAAGCCGTCCACGCCCAGGTCGTAGAGCCGGCGTGCCCAGCCGATCGAATCGCCGTACGCGTTCGGGTCGGTGCCCCGGCGGAAGTCGACCGGCAGGAAGGAGTTCTCGTTGCGCACCGTCCACGGGTGCAGCACCAGGCCGGCCGCGTGCGCGTCCGCCACCAGCGTGGTCGGCGGCAGCAGCCTGCCCGCGGCGTCCACCGGCGCGATCAGCTGCGTGGTCGGGCCGATGCCGTGCGAGAACGACGCCAGCCAGCGCAGCCCGCCCGGCGTCACCAGGTCCGCGACCGTCCGCCGGTCGCCCGCCAGCACGAAGTCGTACGGCTGCGTCGTCGGACCGCTCAGCAGCTGGATCCGCGGGTTGTCGACCAGCTTCGCCAGCCGCTGCAGACTGCTCGGCTCGAAGGACTGCAGGACCGCCCGGCCGTTGCGGCCCGCCAGCCCGCCGCGGCGCAGCTCGTCCGCCAGCCGCTCCTCCAGCGGCAGGCCGATCGAGCGGAAGTAACTCGGGTGCTTCGTCTCGGGGTACAGCCACACCGGGCGGCCCAGGGTGCGGGAGCGCTTGTTCGCGAACTCCACCACCTCGCGGAAGGTCGGCACCGGCCAGCGGCCGTCGTACGGGGTGTTGCGCTGGCGCTGCTGCGGCAGGCGCTCCTTCGCGCGCAGCGTGCGCAGCTCGGCCAGCGTGAAGTCCTCGGTGAACCAGCCTGTCAGCGCGGTGCCGTCGACCGTCTTCGTGGTCCGCCGGGCGGCGAACTCGGGGTGGTCGGCGACGTCCGTCGTCTCCGCGATGTTGTTCTCGTGGCGGACGACCAGGTGGCCGTCCTTCGTCGGCACGACGTCCTGCTCGATGACGTCCGCGCCGAGCTCCAGGGCCAGCTCGTAGCTGCCGAGGGTGTGCTCCGGCCGGTAGCCGCTCGCACCCCGGTGCGCCACCACCAGCGGGTGCGGCAGCCGGTCCAGGCCGGTGCCCGTGCGGACGGGCGGACGCGTCCCCGCGGCCCGCTGCGCGTCGCCCCGGCCGTCCGCCTGCTCGTCGTCGGCGGCGGACGCGGGGGTCGCCCCCGCCGCGGTCAGCGCGGCCGCACCGAGGCCGGCCGCCCCGGTCGCCCGCAGGAACGTGCGGCGCGAGGATCCCCCGCCGATCGGACGCTGCGTCATCTGGCCTCCCTGCCAAGGGTTTCGGTCGATGCCCGGCACCCTAGGCGGCCGGTGCGCACCACGCGGTGAACCGGGAACGAACCACCTGCCAACCGCCGCCGAACGCCCGTCCGTACGACACTGCGGCTCGGGACCGCCGCACACGGGCACCGCACTGCTCCCTCCGGGTGGCGGCCGGTGCGGAACCCGCCCGACCGGGTACGGCGTCCTCGCAGCGGACGGCGACAGGGCCGAGGACGGAGGTACCACGGGGTGGCACGGGGCGACGACACGGCGGTGGAGGAGCGGACGCCTTGGGAGGCACCCGCCCGGCCGCCCGGACGGCCCCGCGGCCGGGTGACGGCCACCCTGGCGGCACTCACCGCACTCCTGCTGATCGGTCACCGGCTGGTTCCCGACGGGGGCCGGCACCTCGGCAGCCTGCTGGAGGCCTTCCTGCCGTGGGCCGGGCTCGCCGTCCCGGTGCTGCTGGCGGCGGCGCTGCTCCGCCGCTCGCCGCTCGCCCTCGCCGCGGTGCTGCTGCCGGCCGTCGCCTGGACCGGCCTGTTCGGCGGACGGCTGCTGCCCGGCGGCGACGGCGGCCGCTACGACCTGACGGTGGTGCAGCACAACGTCGCGGACGAGAACACCGACCCCGAGGGCACCGCCACCCGGCTGGCGGGGACGGGCGCCGACCTGCTGGCCGTCGAGGAACTGACGGAGCCTGCGGACGGGGTGTACGAGCGGATCCTCGGCACGGTCTACCCCTACCGGGCACGCTCCGGAACCGTCGGACTCTGGTCCCGCCTCCCGCTGACGGACGTCCGGCCGGTGGACCTGAAGCCCGCCGAGGTGCACGAGTACTGGAAGCGCGGGGTCCGGGCCACCGCGCGGACGCCCAAGGGCGACCTGGCGGTGTACGTGGCGCACCTGCCCTCGGTGCGGATCTCGCCGGCGGAGGGGTTCACCACGCCCCGGCGCGACGAGAGCGCGCGGCTGCTGGCGGCGGCGATCGACGCCGAGCCGCTGCGGCGGATCCTCGTCATGGGCGACATGAACGGCACCCTCGACGACCGCGGACTCGCTCCGGTCACCTCCCGGCTGACGCCCGCCCGGGGCGGCTTCGACTTCAGCTGGCCGGCGGGGTTCCCGCTGGCGCGGATCGACCAGGTGCTGGTGCGGGGGGCTACGCCCGTCCGCACCTGGACCCTCGCCCGGACCGGCAGCGACCACCTGCCGGTGGCGGCCCGGATCCGGCTGTGAGGCGAGTCGCGGGCAACCACCGGGGCTCGCCCCGAACAGTTCGGGGAGCCGCTCCCGCATCGCGCAGTTCCCCGCGCCCCTGGTGGTTGGCCCGCGCCCCTGGGTGTGCACCTGCCGGTCATGCGTAACCAGGGTGGGGGCTGGGCGGTTACGCCTCGGAAAGTAGGGCGTAACCGGTGCACAACAAAGGGCGGATCCAATGTCCTCCTCGTCACCGTCCGACCTCCCACCCCGAGGTGCGTACAGATGAAGTTGACCCCCCACGAGCAGGAGCGCCTGCTCGTCCACGTCGCCGCCGACGTCGCCCGCTCGCGGCGGGCCCGCGGCCTGCTGCTCAACCACCCCGAGGCGGTGGCACTGATCACCTCGCACGTGCTGGAGGGCGCCCGGGACGGCCGCAGCGTCGCCGAACTCATGGAGTCCGGGCGGCAGGTGCTCACCCGCAAGGACGTGATGGAGGGGATCGCCGAGATGATCCCGGACGTCCAGGTGGAGTGCACCTTCCCGGACGGCACCAAGCTCGTCACCGTCCACGGGCCGATCCAGTGAGCGCGCCGGGCCCCGTGACGCCGGGCGGGATCCTGTACGGCGAGGGGGAGGTCGGCCTGAACGCCGGCCGACCGGTCACCCGGCTGACCGCGGTGAACGCCGCGGACCGGCCGATCCAGGTCGGCTCGCACTACCACTTCGCCGAGGCCAACCCGGGGCTGGAGTTCGACCGGGCGGTCGCCCGCGGGCAGCGGCTCAACATCCCGGCCGGTACCGCCGTCCGCTTCGAGCCGGGCATCCCGGTGGAGGTC
Organism: Kitasatospora sp. NPDC085895; assembly: GCF_040702125.1. Taxonomy (NCBI): domain Bacteria; kingdom Bacillati; phylum Actinomycetota; class Actinomycetes; order Kitasatosporales; family Streptomycetaceae; genus Kitasatospora; species Kitasatospora sp. NPDC085895. The sequence continues at coordinate 6,134 of NZ_JBFBJY010000067.1, forward strand.
GAACTCGTGCCGATCGGCGGCCGCCGCGAGGTGCACGGCCTGCGCGGCGAGACCGGAGGTGCCCTCGATGGCTGACCGCGGCGACCCGTCCGCCCCCGCGCTGCGGCTGAGCCGCGAGCGCTACGCCGACCTGTACGGGCCGACCACCGGCGACCGGATCCGGCTCGCCGACACGGCGCTGCTGATCGAGGTCGAGGAGGACCGCTGCCGCGGCGGCGACGAGGCGGTCTTCGGCGGCGGCAAGGTGATCCGCGAGTCGATGGGGCAGGCCCGGACGAGCCGGGCCGAGGGTGCCCCCGACACCGTGATCACCGGCGCGGTGGTGCTCGACCACTGGGGTGTGGTCAAGGCCGACATCGGCATCCGGGACGGCCGGATCACCGCCCTCGGCAAGGCCGGCAACCCGGAGACCATGGACGGCGTCCACCCGGACCTCGTGATCGGCCCGGAGACCGAGGTGATCGCCGGCAACGGGAAGATCCTCACCGCCGGGGCGATCGACGCCCACGTGCACTTCATCTGCCCGCAGCTCGCCGACGAGGCCCTCGCCTCCGGCATCACCACGCTGATCGGCGGCGGCACCGGCCCCGCCGAGGGCACCAAGGCCACCACCATCACCCCCGGTGGCTGGCACCTCGCCCGGATGTTCGCCGCGATGGACGACCTGCCGCTCAACATCGGCCTGCTCGGCAAGGGCAACACCGTCAACACCGCTGCGATGCACGACCAGTTGAGAGCCGGAGCGCTCGGCTTCAAGATCCACGAAGACTGGGGCGCCACCCCGGCCGCGATCGACGCCTGCCTGCGGGTCTGCGACGCGACCGGCGCCCAACTCGCCATCCACACCGACACCCTGAACGAGGCCGGGTTCGTCGCCGACACCCTGGCCGCGATCGCCGGACGCGGCATCCACGCCTACCACACCGAGGGCGCCGGCGGCGGCCACGCCCCCGACATCATCACCGTCGTCTCGCAGCCCAACGTGCTGCCCAGCTCCACCAATCCGACCCGCCCGCACACCGTCAACACCGTCGACGAACACCTCGACATGCTGATGGTCTGCCACCACCTCAGCCCGCACGTCCCCGAGGACCTGGCCTTCGCCGAGTCCCGGATCCGCCCGTCCACCATCGCCGCCGAGGACGTGCTGCACGACCTCGGCGCCATCTCGATCATCAGCTCCGACTCCCAGGCGATGGGCCGGATCGGCGAGGTCGTGCTGCGCACCTGGCAGACCGCGCACGTCATGAAGGTCCGCCGCGGCGCCCTGCCCGGCGACGGCCGCGCCGACAACCACCGGGCCCGCCGCTACGTCGCCAAGTACACGATCAACCCGGCCGCCGCCCAGGGCGTCGACCACGAGATCGGCTCCGTCGAACCCGGCAAGCTCGCCGACCTGGTGCTCTGGACCCCGGCCTTCTTCGGCGTCAAACCCGACCTGGTGATCAAGGGCGGCCAGATCGCGTGGGCGCAGACGGGCGACGCCAACGCCTCCATCCCCACCCCGCAACCCGTGCTGCCCCGCCCGCAGTTCGGCGCCACCGGCCGCGCCCCCGCCGCCAACTCCCTCAACTTCACCGCGCAGGCCGCGATCGACGACCGGCTGCCCGAACGGCTCGGCGAACAGCTGGGCGTGCGCAAGCGGTTCACCGCCATCCGGTCCACCCGCGGCGTCACCAAGGACGACATGGTGAACAACACCGCCCGCCCCGACGTCCGGGTCGACCCCGACACCTTCACCGTCACCATCGACGGCGAGACCGTCACCCCCGCCCCCGCCACCGAACTCCCGCTGGCCCAGCGGTACTTCCTCTTCTGAGGAGGCCCAGGTGCACGCCGCCCTGCTGCTCCTCGCCGACGGCCGCTTCCCGGCCGGCGGCCACGCCCACTCCGGTGGCGCCGAGGCCGCCGTCCGGGCCGGCCGGATCCACGACGCCGACACCCTCGCCGCCTTCCTCACCGGACGCCTGCACACCACGGGCCTGACCGCCGCCGCCCTCGCCGCGGCGGCCGCCGCCGAGGACGCCGACCCCGCCGCCCTCGACGCCGACGCCGACGCCCGCACCCCCTCGCCCGCCCTGCGCGACACCAGCCGCCGCCTCGGCCGCCAACTGCTGCGCGCCGCCCGCGCCGCCTGGCCGCACCCCGCCCTCGACCTGCTGCACAGCACCCACCCCCGCGGCCCCCACCACCCCGTCGCGCTCGGCACCACCGCCCGCGCCGCCGGGCTCACCCCCGCGGACGCCGCCGCCCTCGCCGCGTACGAGAGCGTCAACGGCCCCGCCACCGCCTGCGTCCGGCTGCTCGGCCTCGACCCCTACCAGGTCGCCGCCGTGCTCGCCCGGCTCGCCCCCGACCTCGACGCCGTGGCCGCAGGGGCCGCGGCCGCCGCCGCCCGCGGCACCCTGCCCGCAGCCTCCGCCCCGCTGCTCGACGTCCACGCCGAACAGCACCGCTCCTGGAAGGTCCGCCTCTTTGCATCGTGACCACGTCGACCCCCACGACGCCCCCGCCCGCCACACCTGGACCGACCACACCCGGACCGGGCAGACCCGCACCCGCCGCGCCCTGCGGATCGGCCTCGGCGGCCCGGTCGGCTCCGGCAAGACCGCCACCGTCGCCGCGCTCTGCCGGGAGCTGCGCGACGAGATCTCCCTCGCCGTCGTCACCAACGACATCTACACCACCGAGGACGCCGAGTTCCTGCTGCGCAACGCCGTCCTGCCGCCCGAGCGGATCGCCGCCGTCGAGACCGGCTGCTGCCCGCACACCGCGATCCGCGACGACATCTCCGCCAACCTGGAGGCCGTCGAGGAACTGGAGGAGACCATCGGCCCGCTCGACCTGGTGCTCGTCGAGTCCGGCGGCGACAACCTCACCGCCACCTTCAGCCGCGGCCTGGTCGACCACCAGATCTTCGTCATCGACGTCTCCGGCGGCGACAAGATCCCCCGCAAGGGCGGCCCCGGCGTCTCCACCTCCGACCTGCTCGTCGTCAACAAGACCGACCTCGCCCCGCTGGTCGGCGCCGACCTCGCGGTGATGGCCCGCGACGCCGAGGCCCAGCGCGGCGGCCTGCCCACCGTCTTCACCGCCCTCACCGCCCCGGACGGCATCACCCCCGTCGCCGCCTGGGTCCGCGCCCGGCTCGCCGAACGGTGACCGTCACCGGCGCCCGGCACCCGGATGCCGGGCACACCACCGCCCCGCATCCGGCCGCCGTCGACGCCACCGCCCGGATCACCGCCGCACCCGACGGCCGCGGCGGCACCGCCCTGCCCGTCCTCGCCGGCGCCGGTCCGCTCGCCCTGCGCCGCACCCGCGGCGCCCCGGGCACCGCCCACGTCTGCGTGATCGGCTCGATGGCCGCCCCGCTCGGCGGCGACCGGCTCGCCCTGCACGCCGAGGTCCGGCCCGGCGCCGCCCTCACCGTCACCAGCGCCGCCGCCACCGTCAGCCTCCCCGGCCGCGGAGGCGCCCCCGCCCGCTACGACCTGCACCTCACCGTCGGCGAGGACGCCGAACTCGACTGGTGCCCCGAACCCGTCATCGCCGCCGCAGGCAGCCACCTGCTGCTCACCACCGTCGTCCGCCTCGCCCCCGGAGCCCGGCTGCGGCTGCGCGAGGAACAGGTGCTCGGCCGGCTGCACGACCACACCCGCGGCGCCCCGCCCGGCCGGATCACCGCCCGGCTCACCGTCCACCTGGCCGGCCCCGCCCAGGCCGACCGCATCCTGCTCGACCAGCAGACCGACCTCGGCCCCGGCGCCCCCGGCTGGGACGGCCCCGCCGTCCTCGGCCCGCACCGCACCGTCGGACAACTGCTCACCGTCGGCCTGCCCGCACCGACGCCGCCCCCGGACGGCACCGACGCCGCCCTGCTCACCCTGCCCGACCCCGCCGACGGCCCGCCCGCCACCCTGCTCACCGCCCTCGCCCCGGACGCCCTCGCACTGCGCCGGCTGCTCGCACCCGACACCGACCGGAACGGTTCGGGCACAACCGTCACCTCCGCGGCCGCCCGAACGTCAGAGAGGTGAGAGCACACCGACGAGGAGGGGCCGATGGACCGGAACGACTGGCTGGCCGAGCGCTTCGAGAGCCACCGCGGCCATCTGCGGTCGGTGGCGTACCGGATGCTGGGCTCGCTCGGCGAGGCCGACGACGCCGTGCAGGAGGCCTGGCTGAGGCTGAGCCGCACCGACGCCGACGAGGTGGAGAACCTGGGCGGCTGGCTCACCACCGTGGTCGGCCGGGTCTGCCTCGACATGCTCCGCACCCGCCGGACCCGCCGTGAGGAGCCGATCGGCGAGCGGCTGCCCGACCCCGTCGTGGCGAACGCCGACGGCACCGACCCCGAACAGCAGGCGCTGCTCGCCGACTCGGTCGGGCTCGCCCTGCTCGTCGTGCTGGAGCAGCTCGCCCCGGCCGAGCGGCTGGCCTTCGTGCTGCACGACATGTTCGGCCTGCCGTTCGACGAGATCGCGCCGATCGTCGACCGCACCCCGGCCGCCGCCCGGCAGCTCGCCAGCCGTGCCCGGCGGCGCGTCCAGGGCGCGGCCCCCGCGCCGGACCCGGACCCGGTACGCCGCCGCGAGGTGGTGGACGCCTTCCTCGCCGCCTCCCGCGGCGGCGACTTCGAGGCACTGGTCGCCGTCCTCCATCCGGAGGTGGTGCTGCGCGCCGACGACGGCCCGGCCGCGCCGCTGATCGTGGTGCGCGGGGCCCGCGAGGTGGCCTCGCAGGCGTTCCGGTTCCGGCACATGGCGCCGTTCTCCCGGCCGGCGCTGGTCAACGGCGGGGCCGGCACGGTCACCGTGGTCGACGGCCGGCCGGTCTCGGTCATGGACTTCGTGGTCGCCGACGGCCTGATCGTCGCGATCGACATCCTGGCCGACCCGGAGCGGCTCGCCCGGCTCGACCTGGACCTGCTGGACGACTGACCCCGGCCCGGGTACGGCCCCGAACGGGGGCGAGCCCCGCCCGGTGCGTACCGGGCGGGGCTCGTGGCGGGTGCGGCGGGGCGGGGACTCAGCCCGCGTCGGCGGCGCGGCCGCGCCGGTCCAGCGAGGCCAGGTAGGCGTTGTAGGCGGCGAGCTCGGCGTCGCCGTCCCGGTCCGCGGCGCGGTCGCGGCGGCGGGCCTGCCGCTCCTCGGACCGCGCCCACTGCAGGGTCAGGGCGATCAGCACGATCGCGGTCGGGATCTCGCCGAACGCCCAGGTGATGCCGCCGGCCAGCTCCTGGTCGTCCAGCAGCTTGGTGCCGGGTGGGGCGGCGGCGTCGGTGAAGGTGGTCACCAGCGGGTGGGTCGCCATCATCACGGCCACGCCGAAGAAGGCGTGGAACGGCATCCCCACGAAGAGCTCCAGGATGCGCATGATGTAGCCCGGCCGGTGCGGACCCGGGTCCACGCCCATGATCGGCCAGAAGAAGAGCATGCCGACCGCCAGGAAGTGGACCATCATCGCGAGGTGCCCGAGGCGGTACTGCATCAGGTAGTCGAACAGCGGCGAGAAGTACAGCGCGTACAGGCTGGCGACGAACAGCGGGATGGTGGCACCCGGGTGCGAGACCACCCGGACGTACCGGCTGTGCAGCAGGGCCACCAGCAGCTCGCGCGGGCCGCGGCCGCTGCCCTTGCGGGCCGGGCGCAGGGCCCGCAGCGCCAGCGTGATCGGGGCGCCGAGCAGCAGCAGGATGGGGGAGAGCATGGACAGCACCATGTGCTGGATCATGTGCGCGCTGAACAGCACCATGCCGTAGTCGTTCAGCCCGGTGCAGGTCACCAGGACGACCGTGCCGGTGCCCGCCGTCCAGGCGATCATCCGGCCGACCGGCCACTTGTCGCCGCGCCGCCACAGCCGGATCGCGGCCGCCGTGTAGAGGCCGAGGGCGAGTACCGCGCCGATCAGGAAGGGCCAGTCCGGCGACCAGCCGAGCGCGGCGGACGGGTCGTACGGGCCGAGCGTGCCCGTTCCGCCGTGGTGGTGCATCCCTGCCATGCCGTCGCCCATCGGCGCGTCCTGCCTTCGCTGGTGCCGACCGGACCCGCCCGCAGGCCGGTCCGGTTCGTCCGTTTTGCTTCCGGCACAGCCTAGGCGGCGCTTACGAACGGACCGAACCCGGCCCCGCTCCCGGCGGGCGCGGCGCGGTCAGCCGACGGCGCCGGCGGCCGGGACGAGGATGTTCTCGCCGGTGCGGCCGGCCACGAAGTCCTCGACGTTGCGGACGGTCGCCGCGATGATCTGGCCGACCGCGGTCCTGGTGAAGTACGCCTGGTGGGAGGTGACCAGCACGTGCGGGAAGGTCATCAGCCGGGCCAGCACGTCGTCGGTCACCCCGTGCACCGACCGGTCGGTGAAGAAGACGCCGGTCTCCTCCTCGTACACGTCCAGGCCGACCCCGGCGAGCCGGCCGGACCGCAGCGTCTCGACCAGCGCGGCGCTGTCGACCAGGCCGCCGCGGCTGGAGTTCACCAGGATCGCGTCGTCCTTCATCCGGGCGAGCGCGGCCGCGTCGATCAGGTGGCGGGTGTCCGGCAGCAGCGGCACGTGCAGGCTGACCAGGTCGCTGCGCTCCAGCAGCTCGTCCTTGTCGACGTACTGCAGACCGAGCTCCCGGCAGGCCGGGTTGGGGGCGACGTCGCAGCCGAGGAGTTCGGTGCCGAAGCCGTGCGCGATCCGGGCGAAGCACTCGCCGATCTTGCCGGTGCCGATCACGCCGACGGTCATCCCGTGGACGTCCCGGCCCAGCAGGCCGTCCAGCCGGAAGTCGAACTCGCGAGTACGGCTCGCCGCCCGCAGCAGCCGCCGGTTCACGGCCAGCGCCAGCGCCCAGGCGTGCTCGGCCACGGCGTGCGGGGAGTAGTGGGAGACCCGGGCGACGGTCAGGCCGAGGTCGCGGGCGGCCGCCAGGTCGATGTTGTTGAAGCCGGTGGAGCGCTGGGTGATCAGCTTGGTGCCACCCGCGGCGAGCCGGGCCAGCACCACGCCGTCCAGCTCGTCGTTGACGCTGCTGGACACCACCGGGAAGCCGTCGGCGAGCGGGGCGGTGTCCCGGGTGAGGAAGACGTCCAGCATGCGCAGCGGGTGCCGGCCGGCGAACGCCGCGTCCAGCAGCGGACGCTCGTCGGTCTGCACGCCGTAGGCGAGGATCTCCATCGGGGTTGCTCCTCCTGCTCGCGCGGGACGGGCCGGGCGCCCCGGCCGCTCACCCAACCTATGGTGCGCCCCGGACCCCGGCCATGGGCCGATCGTCCCCTCGCGGGTGCACCGAAAGGGGCGCGGGGAACTGCGCAGTCCGGGGGTGGGTCGTCGTACGGACCAGGGCTTGGCCTGATGCTGTTGTGGCGACCGCGTCCGAATTGCGCAGTTCCCCGCGCCCCTGGTGGGACGGCCGGTCAGGTGAGGGCGCCGGCCAGGGCGGTGAGGGCGAAGAGGGCGCCGGCGGCGGCCAGTGCGGCGCCGCCCGGGCCGACCGTGAGGAGGGCGGTGAGCAGGACGGTCGGGCCGAGTTCCATCGCCGTGTTGAGCACGCCGCCGGCCAGGCCGATCTGCTCCTTCGGGACGCCGTCGGTGGCGAGCACCGCGGCTCCGGCGAAGGCGAGGGCCGCACCGAAGGGCAGCAGCACCAGCCCGGGGACGAGCGGCAGGTAGCCGGAGCCGGTGCCGAGGTGGGCGAGGGCGAACAGGCCGGCGGCGCCGGTGGCCAGGCCGATCGCGGTGACGGCCTTCGGCCCGACCCGGCCGACCAGCGGCCCGGCGGCCTGCCCGCCGAGGAGCAGTGCGGCGGCGTAGGGGAGGAAGGCGCCGGAGGTGGCGAGCGGGGTCCAGCCCAGGTCCTGCTGGAGGTGCAGGGTGAGCAGCAGGAAGAGGGTGGCGGTGCCGCCGGCGCTCAGCAGGGTGGCGGCCAGGCCGAGCAGGCGCCGTCCGCCGCGCAGGAAGCCGAGCGGCAGCAGCGGCTCGGCGGCGCGCCGCTCGCGGAGCACGAAGGCGGCGAGCACCAGCAGGCCGAGGGCGAGCGGCAGCTGCCAGCCGCCGGTCTCGGTGAGGACGAGGCCGTAGCTGACCAGGACGGTGCCGGCGGTGGCGAGGACGGCGCCGGGCAGGTCGAGGGCGGGGCGCCGGTCGCGGGCGGGGTCGCGGGGCAGCAGTGCGGGGGCGAGGGCGAGGGCGGCGGCGGCGACGACCACCGGGACGGCGAACATCCAGCGCCAGGAGAGCCAGCTGGCGACGGCCCCGGAGGCGAGGTTGCCGGTGGTGGCGCCGAGCACGGAGAGTCCGCCCCAGGTGGCCATCGCCCGGCCGTAGGCCGCGGGGCCGGGCAGCAGGGTCTTGAGGACGCCCATGCCGGCCGGGGCGACCAGGGCCGCGGCGGCGCCCTGGAGGAAGCGGAGCAGCAGCAGGGCGGTGTAGCCGGGGGCGAGCGGGGCGGCGATCGAGGCGAGGCCGAGCACCACCAGGCCGGTGGTGAGCATCCGGCGGCCGCCGTAGCGGTCGGTGAGCCGGCCGCCGAGCAGCAGCAGGGCGGCGAAGGAGAGCCCGTAGGCGGCGTTGAGCAGGACGAGCCGGCTGTGGTCGAGGCCGAACTCGCGGCCGATGTCGGGCAGGGGCACGGAGATCGCCATCAGGGTGAAGATCAGTGTCGCCTGGACGGTGCCGAGCAGGGCGAAGCCGGGTGCGGTGCGTGGCGCCGGTGCGCCGGTGGACGTCGGAGTGATGGCCGTGGCAGCCATGGTCTCCCCCTCTTTCTGTACCGTTCGGTCCAATATGGGGCCGTGCAGAGGGCCGCCGAGGAGCGGCCGGTGGAGCTGTCGGTCCGGGCCCGCGGGGCTCAGTCGAGCAGTGACAGGGCGAGGTCCGCCGCGTCGGTGACCCGCCGCGGGTCGTCGCCCGCCTTGCCGATCACCCGCATGCCCTGCATCACGGTGAGCAGCAGCCGGGCGAGCGCCCGCGGGTCCTTCTCCGGCGCCAGCTCGTCCTGGGCCTGCGCCCGGGCCAGCGCGCCGGCGGTGAGCGTCTCCAGGGTGTCCCAGCTGGCGCGGACGCGGCGGGCCGCGTCCGGGTCGCGGGTGGCGAGTTCGGTGGCGGTGTTGGTGATCAGGCAGCCGCGGTGCCGGTGCTCGCGGACCGCCTCGTCGGCGAACCGCCGCACCACGGCGCGGACCGTGAGCAGGGCCGCGCCGGGCTGCGAGAGCTCGGCGAGCAGCTTGGCGTCGGTGTTCTCCCGGTAGCGGTCGAGCGCCTTGAGGAACAGCTCGTGCTTGCCGCCGAAGGTGGCGTACAGGCTGGCGCGGCCGATGCCCAGGTGCCCGGTGAGGTCGGCCATCGAGGTCGCCTCGTACCCGCGCTCCCAGAACAGCTCCAGCGCCGCCTGCAGCGCCGCGTCCGGGTCGAACTCCTTGGTCCTTGCCATGGGAAGACCATAGCGCTATCTGGATCGATCGGTCAAGAAAGTTCGGCGAGAAGGAGAGCCCCGCCCGCCGACGTGGCGGACGGGGCTCCCGAAGAGCTGCGGGACGGGGCCGGTCAGATGACCGTCTCGGCCTCGGTGTAGCGCTCCTGCGGCACGGTCTTCAGCTCGGCGACCGCCTCGGCGAGCGGCACCAGGCGGATGTCGGTGCCCTGCAGCGCGGTGATGTGGCCGAAGGCGCCCTTGTGGGCGGCCTCCACCGCATGCCAGCCGAAGCGGGTGGCGAGCACCCGGTCGTACGCGGTCGGGGTGCCGCCGCGCTGGGTGTGGCCGAGGATCACCGGACGGGCCTCCTTGCCGAGCCGGTGCTCCAGCTCGCGGGAGAGCTGGGTGGCGATGCCGGTGAACCGCTCGTGGCCGTACATGTCCTTGGTGCCCTCCTCCCACGGCATGGTGCCGGGCTCGGGCTTGGCGCCCTCGGCGCAGACCACGATCGCGAACTTCTTGTGCCGGTCGAAGCGCTCGCGCACCACGTCGGTCAGCTTGTCGATGTGGAAGGGGCGCTCGGGCACCACGATCGCGTGCGCGCCGGCCGCCATGCCCGCGTTGAGGGCGATCCAGCCGGTGTGACGGCCCATCACCTCGACGACCATGACCCGCTGGTGCGACTCGGCGGTGGTCTTGAGGCGGTCCAGCGCGTCGGTGGCCACCGAGACGGCGGTGTCGAAGCCGAAGGTGACGTCGGTGCACGCGATGTCGTTGTCGATCGTCTTCGGCACGCCGACCACCGGCAGGCCCGCGTCGCTCATGAGCTTCGCGGCCTTCAGGGTGCCCTCGCCGCCGATCGGGATGACCGCGTCGATCCCGAGGTCCTTGCAGTGCTGCTTGGCGCGCTCGACGCCGTCCCGCAGGTGGCTCGGCTGGACCCGGGAGGACCCGAGGATCGTGCCGCCCTGGGCGAGGATGCCGCTCACCGACTCCAGGGTGAGAGGACGGTGGACGCCTTCGAGGAGGCCGCGCCAGCCGTCCTGGAAACCGATGATCTCGTCGCCGTGGTCGACCACCCCCCGGTGGACCACGGAACGGATCACGGCGTTCAGGCCGGGGCAGTCACCGCCGCTGGTCAGGACACCAATACGCATTGCTTTGCAACTCCCCTGGGGGCACCTCCCAGCCGCCAGGCTGGGGGGAAGAACCGGAGGCCGGACTACCACCTCGGTGTCGCCACCGCGGACAGGTCGCACCCGGGCGTCTTCAACCGGGGGCGACCATGGCACAGCATACGGTTCCTGCGTCCGGCCGGGCAGGAGCCGAGCGGGAGCGGCATCGTCGACGCGTCCGCGCAATCTGCAGCCGGACGCCGAGGAGGGTTGCGTCCAGCGTTCCCTATTCTCTTATGCATCCCGCCCGCACGGCACCGGTTGACCGCAATGCGGTCAACCGGACACCCTTCGTCGGACTCAGGCGGGCTGGCTGGTGGCCGCGATGCGCTCCGCGCGCAGCGCGTCGTACCAGGTCGTGTCGGCCGGCGGCAGCGCGCTGACGTCCAGCGCCAGCTTGAGCAGCATGTCGGCGACGGCGGGGTTGCGGGCCATCACCGGGCCGTGCAGGTAGGTGCCGAACACGGTGTCGCGGTACGCGCCCTCGGTGCCGTCGCCGGTGCCGTTGCCGCGGCCCGTCCGCACGTTCGCCAGGGGCTTGACGCCCTCGCCGAGGTGGGTGACGCCCTGGTGGTTCTCGAAGCCGGTGAGCTGAGGCAGGCCGAGCGCCGGGTCGACGTCGGCGAGCACGTCGCCGACGCAGCGGGAGCCCTCGCCGCGGGTCGTCCACACGTCGAGCAGGCCGAGGCCCGGCTCGCGCTCGCCGAGGTCGTTGATGAACTCGCGGCCGAGGATCTGGTAGCCGGCGCAGACCGAGAAGATGATCGCACCGTTCTCGGCGGCGCGGACCAGCCCGCCGTCGTTGCGCAGCCGCTCCGCGGCGAGCCGCTGCGGACGGTCCTCGCCGCCGCCGATCAGGTAGATGTCGCCGCTGGTCGGCACCGCCTGGTCGGAGCGCACGTCGATCCGGGTCACCCCGAGGCCGCGCTGCCGCGCCCGCCGCTCGACGACCAGCGCGTTGCCGCGGTCGCCGTACGTGCTGAGCAGGTCCGGGTACACCCAGACGAGGCGCAGGCTGCTCTCGTTCATCCTCGAAGGCCTTCCGTACTGCTGCTGCTGAGGCTGCTGGAACTGCGGGTCGACGGGGTACGACATCAGACCGCCACCGCCTTGCGCAGCTGCTGGAAGGCGGTGTAGTTGGCGATCGCCTCGATCCGGCCGGGTGGCGCCAGCCGGACGGCCTGCTCCAGGGTGTCCACCACCTGGAACTGCAGCCCGGCGACCTCCAGCCGGACCGCCAGGTCCAGCTTGCGCTGGCCCATCACGAAGATCGGGTGGCCGGCCAGGCGCTCGTAGTCGACGTCCCACAGCCAGGAGGTGTCGGTGCCGTCCGCGTCCAGCGCGTTCACCGACAGCACCACCGGCGCCGGCGGCTGGTCGATCAGCGTGAAGGTCTCCAGCCAGCCGGCCGGGTTCTTCGCCAGCAGCAGGCGCACGTCGCGGCCCTGGTACTGCACCACGTCGTAGCGGCCGGCGACCGCGGCGACCGTCTGCATCCGCTGCAGCGCGACCTGCGGGGCGACGCCGAAGACCGCCGCGACCGCCGCCGAGCTGGTGGCGTTCGCCAGGTTGGCGCGGCCGGGCAGCTGCAGCTGGATCGGCCAGGCACCGCGGTGCGGGTCGATGACGTGGGTGCCCTGCAGCGCCCAGTGCGGGTTCGGGCGGCGGAAGCCGCACTGCGAGCAGAACCAGTCCTCGCCGGGGCGCTGCATCACGCCGCCGCAGGACGGGCAGGACCAGGCGTCCTCCTTCCACGCCTGCCCGGCGGCCACCCAGACCACCTTCTTGCAGGACGAGGCGGCCCAGGTCACCAGCGGGTCGTCGGCGTTGGCGATGATCACCGCGTCCGAGTCCTTGAGGCCCTCGCGCCACTTCTCCGCCATCATGCGGGTCTCGGCGGCGCGGTCCAGCTGGTCGCGGGAGAGGTTCAGCAGCGCTATGGCCTTGGGCCGGGTGTCCCGGGCGACCGTCGCGAGGTACTTCTCGTCCACCTCGATCACGCCGAAGCGCGCGTCCGAGCCGCCGGCCAGCGCGGCGGTGATACCGGCCGGCATGTTGGCGCCCAGGGCGTTGGAGACCACCGGGCCCGCGGCGCGCAGCGCCTCGGCGATCAGCCGGGTGGTGGTGGTCTTGCCGTTGGTCGCGCTGACCAGCACCACGTCGAGGTGCTCGGACAGGGTGGCCAGCAGATCGGGGTCGAGCTTGAGCGCGATCTTGCCGCCGATCACCGAACCACTGCCGCGCCCGGCCTTCTGCGAGAGGGCGGCGGCCATCTTGCCGGCCGTCACGGCGATCTTGGCGCGGGCGGGCAGCGAGGCGTCGCGTGCGGCTTCCGGACCGGTGCCTTGCATGCTCAGTGGTTCCTCCTTGCTGCGGCGCCGCCCCGGTCGTGCGGGACCGTCGGACGGCAGGGACGGGGGCCAGCCTACCCACTCCGGCGGCGGGCTCTGAGCGCAGGACCCTTCGCGGCCTGCCGAGACGGGCCCCGGCGGGGCTCCGGCGCCCCTCCTGCCACGGCCGCGTCGGGCGGCGCCGCCGGGCGGTCACGGGCGTGACGGCCGGTCAGCCGGCCGGTCCGGCCGCAGGTCCGGCGGGCGCCGGCGGAACCGCACGAACCGGGAGGAACACGGCGCCGGGACGTCATCCCGGCCGCTGCGCCACGACGAAGACGGACGACGGGCGGAGCTTCTGCCAGGCCGACGTCGGGTGGTACCGGTAGTTCCAGGCGGTGGCGAGGGCGAGCGCCCGGTCGACGACCGCGCCGATCCGGTTGGCGTACATGTTGCAGCGCAGCAGCCGGCCGATCCGGGAGGTCGGGGTGGCCGCGCAGAAGAGGCTCGACCGGATCGACAGCCCGGCGTCGCGGACTGCCCGCTCCAGCAGGTGGCGCGGGATGCCGCGTTCGCGCCGGGTCAGTCCGGGGCGGTGGTGATGTCGTCGATCCGGTCCAGGACGGGGAGGAACTCCCCGCCGAAGGCGCTGCCGACCCCGAGCGCCCGGGGGAAGCGGCGGTCGGGCGGGCGCCGGAAGCCGTACTGGCGGTTGAACCCGCCGTAGCCGTACGCCTCGGAGCCGGAGGACGCCGCGCCGAGGTCCGCGTACGCCTCGCGTTCGTCGGCGAACCACTCCTCGATCTGGGCGGGGCCGAAGTCGTCCCCCCACAACTCGAGGCCGGAGAGGTAGCGTTCCGCGAACTCGGCTGTCCTCATGCGCGCACTGTAGGGCGGCGCGGGAGCCGGCGGCGGCCGGCCGGGCGGGGGACCGGCGGACATGCCACGGACGGTGCAACGGGGCGGCGGCCCCGGGCTGACGCCGCTGAGCGCGGTGGCCCGGTGGACGGCGGGCAGGGCGAGGGAGTCGCGCAGCCAGCGGTACGGACTGAGGCCCTCCTCCCAGGCACAGCGCAGCGGCGCGTCGTGGGCGGTGACGAAGGCGGGCAGTCCGCTGCGCGCCGCGGCGGGGGCGAACTCGTACGTCCAGTGGGCGCTGATCACGTCGGCCGGCCGGGCGTGCATCTCGCGGACGGGGCCTCCCGCTCGACGCGGAAGAAGTCCCGCAGTAGTGCCGGACGTGCGCCCGGGTGGGCAGCACGACGACGGTCAGCGGGCCGGCGGTGCGGACCCAGCGCCGCTCCGTCCAGCCGAGCGCGTACACGGTGACGCGGTGCCCCTGGCCCAGCCAGGTGTCCACCAACTGATCGGTGTAGGACACGGCGTAGGTGGCGGGCGGCGTGCAGCTGAGGCGGCCGGCGAGATCGGTCCGGTGAACCCGATGTGCATGGGTGGTCCTCGGGGGCGGCCGGTTCGGGCGGGTCGGGGGTGCAGGCCGTGCGAGGAGCCGGGGGCGGCGGCCGCCGCCTCCCGCAGCCGGGTCGTCGTGCCGCTGGGGCCGGTGTTCGACACCCGCAAGGCACTGCTGGGGGCGGTGTCGGACGTGTTGCTCATGCCCGGCCTGGTCGGCCTGTGCGCCGTGGACTCCTTCGTGCTCGAGACCCCCGTCGTCACCACGCCGTGGCCCTGGCACGCCCCCGAGTTCGAGTACCTGGAGCACGGCCGCAACGCCCTCGTCGCACCGGACGACGTGCAGCGGTACGCCGACGCCGTGGCCGGCCTCCTCGGCAGCCCGGCCGGGCTCGACGCCATGCGCTCGGAGTGCCGCAAGGACGCGGCGCGCTACACCGTCGAGGAGATGAGCCGCCGCTTCGCCGACGGACTCGTCGACCTGCTCCGGGACGCGCGCCGGTGACCCGCCCGGCCCCCGCCCGGAGCACGGCACCCGCACGGGCCGGCGGCCTCCGGATCCACCGGACCCCCGAGACGCTCGCCCCGTACGAGCAGGGCTGGCGGGAGCTGGCCGCCGCCGCCCCCGGCTCCTCGTACTTCGCCACGCCCGACCGGGTGCTCGGCACCTGGGAGACCATGGACCCGGCCGCCGCCGCGGCGGCCGAGGTCGCGCTCTGGACGGGACCGGACGGCCGGCCCGAGGCGGTGGTGCCGCTCGCCCGCACCATGGGCAGGCTCCACCCGCGCATCCCCCTCCCCGTGACCGCCTGGACCCTGCTGGGGGCGGACGCCGACGGGGCGGACCACGGCCTGTTCCCCGTCGCCGCGCACCGGCGCGAGGAGGTCCGGACCTGGCTGCGCGACCGCACCCGGCGCGGCAGCCTCCGGCTCCCCGCCATGGACCCGGAGAACGACACCGCCCTGCTGCCCGCCGGCACCCGCCGGATCGCCAGGACCACCTGCCCCCGGCTGGAGATCGGCGAGGGCGCAGTCGTCGGCTCGACGAGCTTCCGCCGCCTCATGAGACGCCGCGAGCGGCAGCTCGCCGAGGCCGGGATCGCCTTCCGCTGGGTCGGACCGCAGGACATGACCGCCGTACTCCTCGACGCCGTACTCGCCCTGCACCGCCTCCGGCAGGACCACCGCGGGGCGGTGACCGTCCTCGGCCCGCACCGCCGCCCGCTCCACCTGCGCCTGCGGGACCGCGCCGACGCCGACCGCGGACCGGCCGCCCTGGTCGCCGAACGCGGCGGCACCCCGGTCGGCGCCGTCTACGGCTTCCTCTGGCAGGACACCTTCGCCTACTACAACGGCGGCTGGGACCCGGCCTACGCCCGGCTCGGCCTCGGCACCGTCCTCCTCGACCGGACGATCGCCGCGGCCGCCGCCCTCGGCGCACGCACCTTCGACTTCCTCCGCGGGAACGAGTCCTACAAGTACGACTCGTTCGGCGCCTCGGACCGCCGGGACGAGCAGTGGCTGCGCCCCCGCGGCGCGGGCGCCCTGGCGGCGGGCGCCGTGCTGCGCCACGCCCGGCGGCGGCACGGCCCCGCCTGAGACCGGCTCAGCCCTTCGCCGGGTCGGGCGGCGGCGAACGGTCCTCCCGCAGCGACCGGAACAGCTCGGAGGCGGCGGGCTCGTCCGGCACGTCCCGGTCCGGGTCCGCCGCGTACGGCTTGCGAGGAACGGTCCGGTAGTCCACCTGGCCCTCCGGCACCGCGCGGAGCCGGGCCACCAGGTCGTACAGCTTGCCGAGCGAGTCCAGCCCCGAATCGGCGCTGATCGATGAGGTGACCGCGTCCAGGACGGGGTAGAGGCGCGCGGGGTTGAACAGCGTCCCGCTGCTGCGCAGCTTCGCCGACAGCTGCCCGAGGAAGGCCTGCTGACGGGACATCCGGTTGGTGTCGCTGCCGTCGCCGACGTACTCGCGGGCCCTCACGTAGGCCAGCGCGTCGGTGCCCTGCAGCAGGTGCGGCCCGGCGGACAGGTCGAGGCCCACGTTCGGGTCCCGCTCGGCCCGCGGCAGGTCCATCTCGACGCCGCCGACCGCGTCCACGATCCGGCGGAACCCCTCGAAGCCCACGACGAGGTGGTGGTCGACCCGGATGCCCGTGAGCTCCTCGAAGGTGCGGATCGTGCAGGCCGCCCCGCCGAGGTCGAAGGCCCAGTTGAACTGCGCGTACTGGGCGCGGCTCGCGGCCGCACCGGCCCGCGGGCAGCTCGGGATCGGCACCATCATGTCCCGCGGGACGCTGATCACCTGGAGACGCTTCCCGTCCCCGGCCAGGTGCACCAGCAGGACGGTGTCGGAGCGTGCGCTGCCCAGCTCGGGACGGTAGTCGGAGCCCATCACCAGGATGTTCTCGGCCCTCCCCGAGGACTTGGGCCGCAGACCCGCCTGCTCCGCGAGGGCCCGCTCGGTCGCGGTGTCCGTGCGGAGGTTCCCGTCCAGCTGCACGTAGGCCCACCAGCCCAGCCCGACCGCGGCGGCCAGACCCGCGGCGACCGCGAGGGCCAGGATCCGCAGTGCCCGTCGCCGGCGGCGGGGTGACGGAGCGTCGGCCGACGGGTCCTCGGGCGCGCCGGTCATCGAGTCGGGGCCTGTTCGGAGATCGGCGCTCCGGTGCTTGGACCGCCCCGTCCTGCCACTCGCGCCGCCGTGCCCATCGGACCGCCGCCCTTCCGTCCGGAGTAAAGGATGCGTGCCGCACCCGCAAGGTGCCCTGTCTTGTGTGAGAGTGATTGCCGGAAATGCTCCGGTTCACGTTCATCTGACATCTTTTACGCCTAAAGGGGTGTCACATGGCGCTCTCTGCCCCGCACCGCCCGTCCGGTCGGCGTCCGGTCGGACGGCTCCCTGCCGAACGGGTGATCGACATCGTCGGCGCCATCTCGCTCCTGATGCTGTTCCTGCCGGTCATGGCGTCCGTCGTCCTGCTCCTCAAGGCCACCTGCCCCGGGCCCGTGCTCTTCCGCCAGGTCCGCGCGGGCCGACACGGCAGGCCCTTCCGCATGCTGAAGTTCCGCACCGTGCACCTCGGCGCCCACGCCGAGCGGGCCTCCCTCGCCGGGCGCAACGACACCGACGGCCACCTGTTCAAGCTGCGGGACGACCCGCGGGTCACCCGGATCGGCCGCCACCTGCGCAGGTTCTCGCTCGACGAACTGCCCCAGCTCTTCAACGTGCTCCGCGGCGAGATGTCGCTCGTGGGCCCGCGGCCGCTCCTGCTGGAGGACTCCGACTACACCGGACGGGCCCGGGACCGGCTGCTCGTCCCGCCCGGCCTCACCGGCCTGTGGCAGGTGCGCGGACGCTCGAACCTGCCGTGGGAGGAGAGGCTCCGGCTGGACCTCCACTACGTCGAGAACCTCTCCCTGCGCCTCGACGCCGGCATCCTGCTCCGGACCATCCCCGCGGTCATCACCAGCCGCGGAGCGCACTGACGCGCTCCGCGGCGACCTCAGGGGCGCTCGGGCGGTGCACCGCCCGAGCGCCCTAGCGGCCTGTCCGGGAGGCCAGCACGCCGCAGTACAGGTCCTCCATGCTCCGCAGCCAGGCGGCCTCGGTGAAGTGGTCCTCGAAGATCCGGCGGCAGTGCGTCCGCAGGGCCGGGAAGCGGGCCCCGGCGGCGGCGAGGACGGGGCCGAGGGGCTCGTCCCAGCGGACGACCGTGCCGGTGCCGCGGGCCCGGACGGTCTCGGCGACGGACGAGCCTTCGAAGGCGAGGACCGGCAGCCCCGCGGCGAGCGCCTCGACCTGCACCAGCGGGGCGCCCTCCAGGCAGCGGCTGGCGAAGACCAGGCCCCGCCAGCCGGGCAGCCGGCGGCGGAGCTCGGCGCGGTCCAGGCGTCCGAGGAAGCGGACCTGCGGCGGGGCCGCCGCCCGGGCCCGGTCGAGGAGTTCGCCCTCGCCCACGACGTCCAGCGGTTCGTCGGCCGGCCAGCGTTCCAGCAGCTCCAGCACGCCCTTCTCGGGGGTCAGCCGGCCGGCGAAGACCCACCGCCCCCCGGTGCCACCGGCCGGCCGGGGCGCCGGGTCGTCGACGAAGTTCGGGATCAACGCGGTGCGTTCGGCGGCCACGCCGGCCCGTACGTACGTGCGCCGGCCCGATTCGGAGAGCAGCACCAGCCGGTCGGCCCGGCGCAGCAGCGGATCGCCGTCCGGCCCGCGGCGGTTGGCCCAGACGAGCGGCGCGGTGGCCAGCCGCGAACCCCGGTAGCAGCCGTGCCGCAGTCCGGCGAAGGGGCTGCCGTCCGGGCACGCGGTGCAGGTGGCCCCGTCCCGGAAGAGCGCACCACCGGCGCACAGCGGGCGGTAGTTGTGCAGGGTCGCCACCAGCGGGCCAGGCCAGTCGCGGACCCAGCTGCGGCCGAAGTTGGGGAAGAGGTTGTGGACGTGCACCACGTCCGGTGCGAAGGCCCGCAGTTCCGCGACGGGGGAGCGGCCGCGGCCGGTGGCGACGGTGGCGGCGGCCCGCAGCGGGTGGAGCGGGCTGCGGGCAGCCTCGTCGGTGTGCGCCGCGACGACCGTGACCTCGTGGCCCGCGGCGCGCAGCGCCCGGGCCTGGTCCCGGACGGCCTCGTTCTCGCCGCTGGGCTGCGCGGAGGCGTAGAAGCTGTGCACCAGGGCGACCCGCAGCGTGTCCACCGGTCAGTCGGTCCCTCTCATCCGGGGCGGCCGCAGCGCGATCCGCGCCGGGTACGCCGGGTTGTTGCGCAGGTAGCGCCGCCAGAGGCGGCGGGGTTCGCGGGCGAGCCGGTACGACCACTCCAGGCCGCGCCGCTGCATCCACGCGGGGGCCGGCCGCTGCAGCCCGGCGTGGAGTACGACAAGTCACTGGAAAGGGATATATCTGCTCTGAAGGGGTGTCAGGGTCCGCTCGGGGCCGTGCGCCGTCTGCGCCCCTCCGTTCGGCGGAGCGCACGGCACTCCGGCCCGGCCGCGAGGTGCGGCCGGGCCGGAGTCCGTTCGGAGTGCTGCGGGTGACGTCGCCTCAGCGGCGCGGGCGGGTGGGCCAGGGGGTGGGCAGCTTGTCGGCGGCCTCCGCGAGGTGCGCGGTGATCACCAGGGTGCCGTCCTCGACCTGGTAGTCGAGCGGGGCCGAGAGCCGGCGCATGGTGGAGATCAGCCCGGTGTTGGAGGAGTGCGTCACCGCGTAGACGGTCGCCACCCCGGCCTCCAGGGCGAGGGCGGCCATCCGGCGGAGCAGGTCGACCCCGAGGCCCTGCCGCTGCCAGTCGTCCTCGACCAGCAGCGCGACCTCGGCGCCGTCGTCGTCCCACATCAGGTGGGCGAGGGCGACGATCCGCCCGTCCGCGTCCTCGACCGCCAGGGTCTGCCCGTGCCGCGGGTCGAGCAGGTGCTCCAGGTAGCGGTCGGCGTCCTTGACCGGGCCGTGGTAGCGCTTGCGCAGGGTGTCGGACGAGCAGCGCCGGTGCATCTCCAGCGCGGCCCGCTTGTCGCCGGGCGCGGCGCGGCGGACGGTCAGGTCGGCACCGGCCGGCCGGGCGAGCCGGGCCTCGACCTTGGGCACCCGCGGGCCGAGCAGGCTGTCGAGCTCGACCAGCGCCTGGCCGCGGGCGAACTCGGTCGGGGTGAACGGCAGGTGCGGCCGGGTGAGTTCGATCAGGTCGCCGCCGGGGACGGGCAGCCGCATGGTGTGGCCGTCCACCCCGGCCGGGGTGGAGCGGCCGCGGTCCGGGTACTGCCGGATCGTGCACCGGCCGAACAGCTGCCGCAGGGCGACCGGCAGCTCGGCGGCGTCCAGCGCGGTGCGGGTGGCCAGGGCGAGCACGTGCGTGGGCGCGTCGACCAGTTCGTGCGCGTCGGCGCGGTCCGTCCAGATGTCGGTGCCGCCGGCCGCGGCGACCGCCGCGGTCAGCTCGGCCCGGTCCAGGGCGGCCGGGGCGCGCAGGAAGAACTCGTCGACGGTGCCGGCGGCCAGCGGGTGGGACTGCATCGAGACGATGTTGACCCGGCGCTCGGCCAGTGCCGTGCAGATCCGGGCCAGGCTGCCGGGGGAGTCCTCGACCGTGGTGCGGACCCGCCACAGCACGGTCGCCTCCAGCGCGTTCAGGGGGTCGCTCACCGCGGCCTCCCCGGGCGGCGCATGGGTGTCCGGTGAGGGCGGTCCGTGCGGCCGCCGGTGCGCCCACCAGCCGTGGAAGACGGCCGTGGCGAGCAGGGCGAGGGCCGACACGGCGAGCAGCACCGGGCCGTCGTGGCCGTGCACGACCACGTTGGCGACCAGGTCGGCGGTGGCGACGGCGAGGAAGACGGCGGCGAGTTCGACGGTCTCTCTGCGCCAGCGGTGGGTCCGGGCGGCACGCCGCTGGGCGCGCGAGGGGCCGGCGGTGGTGACGGGTTCACGAGTGTCCATGCAGGTATCGTGTCGCGCCGGTGTTTCACGATCACGAATCCCCCGTGACCTGACGGTAAATGTCTCCGCGGCCGGCCCCTCGGCATGATCGGGGCACGTCAGGCGGGGCCGGAGGTGTCCGGACGGCCCGTCAGCCCGGCCGCCGCGGCGTGCACTTCGTCCACGAGCAGCCGGACGTCGGCCTCGGTGGTGGTGGCGTTGAGCAGGCAGGCGCGGAGCATCTCGTGCCCGCCGAGCACGGCGCCGGTGACGAACACCCGGCCGCGCAGCTGGACCGCCGCGGGCAGCTCCCGGTTGATCCGGTCCAGCTCCTCCCCGTCCAGCCCGGCGGGCCGGTACCGGAAGGCGACGATCGAGGTCTCCACCGGCGCCAGCAGCTCCAGCGCCGGGTCGGCCTCGACCAGCTCGCCGAGCCGGCGGGCCAGCGCGGTGGTGTGCGAGATGTCGGCGGCCACGCCCTCGCGGCCGCGGTGCGCGACGGACGCCCAGACCTTCAGCGAGCGGAACGGCCGGGTCTGCTCGGTGCCGTACTCGGAGAACCAGCCCAGCGAGCCGGCCGCCTCGTCGCGCAGGTAGGAGGGCACCAGGCTGAAGGTGCCGCGCAGGCCCCCGGTGTCCCGGACGAGCGCGCAGCCGCAGTCCACCGGCACGCCCAGCCACTTGTGCGGGTCCAGGGCGAGCGAGTCGGCGCGGTCCATGCCCGCGTAGCGGTGGGCGATCACCGGGTCGAGCACGCCGAACGCGCCGTACGCGCCGTCCACGTGCATCCACAGGCCCTCGCGCTCGGCGAGGTCGGCGATCGGGTGGAACGCGTCGACGGCGCCGGTGCCGACGGTGCCGGCCGAGGCGACCACCAGGAAGGGCAGCCGCCCGGCCGCCCGGTCCTCGGCGATCGCGGCCTCCAGGGCGGCGGTGTCCAGCCGGCCCTCGGCGTCGGTGGCCACCGTGCGCAGGTGGCGGCTGCCGAGGCCGAGCAGCTCGGCGGCCTTGCGGACGCAGGAGTGGGTCTCGCCGGTGACGTAGCCGACCAGCGGCGGCAGCGCGGCGAGGCCCTCGGCACGGACGTCCACCCCGGCCCGCAGCGCGGCCCGGTTCCGGGCGGCGGCCAGGCAGACGATGGTGGCCATCGAGGTGCCCGAGGTGAGCAGACCGCCGCCGGCCGGGTGCGGGAAGCCCACCAGCTCGGCGATCCAGCGGACCACGGCCCGCTCCAGGTGGACGTCGGCGTGGTCGCCGCCGGCCGAGCTGGGGTTCATCGCGGAGGCGACCAGGGTGGCGAGCACACCGGCGGGCTGCGGGGCGGAGTTCACCCAGCCGAAGAACCGCGGGTTGCCGTTGCCCATGGGCGCCGGCAGCACCTGCTCGGCGACGGTCTTGAGCAGGCCGTCCAGGTCGGTGCCGGTCTCGGGGAGCGGCAGGTCCAGCAGCGCCTGCCGGTCGGCCACGGCCATCGGCTGCCAGACCGGGCGGTCGGCCAGGCCCTCCAGGTGGTCGGCGACCAGGTCGGCCGCGGCGTGCGCCGCACTGCGGAAGTCTTCGGAGGTCATGGTGGGTGCACTCCAGAGAACGGGGGTGGGGGAAGCCATGGCGCGGCTTCCTCGGCGCACCCGCGTCCCGATCGTACGCTCCTTACATCGGCGTGGATCCACCCAGGTGCCCCACGTGCCCCTGCGCTTGCCCCGTCAGTCCAGGGTGCTGGAGAGGCCGCCCGCGGAGCGGCAGTAGCCGGCGATCTCCTTGTCGGTGATCTGCTTGCAGAGCTTGGCCGCGGCGCCGGACTCGGTGTAGTTGACCGTCCAGTAGCTGACCAGGCCCTGGGTGCAGGCCTTGCGCTGCCAGGTGTCGGCGGCGGTGGCGCACTGCTGGGCGGCCCAGTCGGCGCGGTCCAGGTTGTACTTCATGGTGCGCGAGCCGACCCCGCGGCTGCAGTCGTTGGCGCCGCCGGAGGCCTGGGCGTTGAGGCACCACTTGAGCGCCCCGGCGAAGGCCTCGGGGTGGTTGGCGTAGTCGTGCGAGCTGAGGTACAGGGTCGGCGCGTAGAAGAAGCAGGCGGACTGGAAGAGGGCCGGCTGCTCGGGGCAGGGGTAGAGCGGTTCGGCGGCGAGCTTGTCGGCGGGCAGGTTCGCCTTGGCCTTCTCGTCCTCCTCGTCCGGGGCGAAGAGCTGCATGAACAGGCCCTCGGAGCAGGTGATCCGGCGGCTGGTGCTGGGGAACTTGCTGCACAGGTCGCGGGCGGAGGGGATGTCCTGCTTGGTGACGAACATGATCCCGTGGCCGACGCCGTGGATGCACGGCCCGGTGTTGGCGGGTGCGCAGAGCGTCAGGATGTCCGCTTGCGGGTTCTTGGATGCCGCGAGCATCTCCTCGACCGCGCCGTGCAGGTAGCCGGCCGCGCAGGTCTCGTGCGGGAAGGAGATGACCTTCTGGAAGTCCTCGTGGTACCGCTTCACCGCGGTGTGGCCGAGCTCGTGCGCGATCGGGTGGCAGAACCGCACGGTGTACGGCTTCTCCTTGGTGATCTTGTCGAGGTCGGCCAGCGCCACGCCGGGGTCGGTGGCGTCCATCTCGGCGACCAGCTTGTTCCGCAGGGTGGAGCGGGTCCACACCGCGGGGTCGCCGGTCGGCGAGGCGGACGCCGGGGTGGCTCCGCCGGGCGCGGCCTGGGTGGTGGCGGGCACGCCGGCCGCGACCGGTGCCGTCTCGGGGGTCCAGCGGGTCACCGAGACCGCGCCGATCCCGAGGACGCCGAGCAGGACTGCGGTGACGATCGCGAAGATCCGCGGATGCATGGTGCTGATTCCCCCGGTGGTCGACGACGGACGGGCGGCACTCCCATCCTGACGTCGGCGGCACCGATTGCACGGACCGGCCGCCGCCGAACGGTGAGGTGTCGGCACCACCGGGGGAGCGGTTTCCCCCGGACGGCGCAACAGGCCCCCCTGTCGACACCTCACCCCCACCGTCTCACATCACGAGTGACACGTCGTACGTTCGCAGCCAGTCGTCGATGCCGAGCACCACTTCGGTGGCGGCCCGGGCGTACTGCGGGTCGGCGCCCGGCGCCAGCGCCTCGGCGACGGCCGTGCGGTCCAGCAGGGCCGCGGCGGGGGAGTCCCGGTCGGCGGCGAGCCGGCCGAGGGCCGACTGCAGCGAGCGCGGGTAGCGCAGGTCCTGGATCGAGGGGTAGGGGCTCTTCGCCCGGTCGGCGACGGCGTTCGGCAGCAGGTCGCGCACGGCGGCCCGCAGCAGGCTCTTCTCCCGGCCGTCGGCGGACTTGATCCGCCACGGCGTGTTGAAGACGTACTGGACCAGCCGGTGGTCGCAGAACGGCACCCGCACCTCCAGGCCGCAGGCCATCGACAGCCGGTCCTTGCGGTCCAGCAGGATCCGGACGAACCGGGTCAGGCTCAGGTGGGTGAGCTCGCGCATCCGGCGTTCCACCGGGTCGGTGCCGGGCAGCTGCGGCACGGCGGAGACCGCCTCCCGGTAGCGGTCGGCCCGGTAGGCGTCCAGGTCCAGCCCGGCGAGCAGGCCCGGGTCGAGCAGGCCCTCGCGGGGGCCGGCGCCGAGCCCGGCGGTGCGGGCCAGCAGGGCGGCCCAGGGGAAGGTCTCGGCGGCGATCAGCGCCGGGTCGTGGAACCAGGGGTAGCCGCCGAACAGCTCGTCCGCGGCCTCGCCGGACAGCGCCACCGTCGAGTCCCGGCGCACCGCCCGGAAGAGCAGCAGCATCGAGGTGTCCATGTCGCCGAACTCCCAGGGCAGGTCGCGGGCGCGCAGCACGGCGGTCCGGTGCGCCGGGTCGCTCAGGGTGTCGCTGTCCAGCTCGACGGTGCGGTGGTCGGCGCCGACGTGCTCGGCGAGCAGCCGGGCGTACGGGCCGTCCGGGGTGCCGCGCATCGCGTCCGGGCGGAACCGCTCGGTCTGCCCGGCGTAGTCGACGGCGAAGGTGCGGACGGGGCCCGCGCCGCGCCGCCGCAGCGCCTGCGCGGCGAGCGCGGTGATCGCGCTGGAGTCGAGTCCGCCGGAGAGCAGGGCGCAGAGCGGCACGTCGGAGTCCAGCTGCCGCCGTACGGTGTCGGCCAGCAGTTCGCGGACGGCCGCCGCGGTGGCCGCAGCGTCGTCGGTGTGCTCGCGGGCCTCCAGCGCCCAGTACCGGCGGGCGGTCAGCCCGGAGCGGCGGACGGTGACCACCTGGCCGGGCTGCACCTCGACGAGGCCCCGGTAGACGGCGTGGCCGGGCGTGCGGGCGGTGCTGAGCAGTTCCCGCAGCCCGTCGAGGTCGACCTCGGGGCGCAGCGCCGGGTGGGCGAAGAGCGCCTTGGGTTCGGAGCCGAACAGCACGCCGGCGCCGGTGCGGTGGTAGTGCAGCGGTTTGACGCCCATCCGGTCGCGGACGAGCAGCAGTTCCTCGCGGCGGGCGTCCCAGAGCGCGAAGGCGTACATGCCGTTCAACCGGTCGACGAAGCGCGGGCCCCACTGGAGGTAGGCGCGGAGCACGACCTCGGTGTCGCTGCGGGTGCGGAAGCGGTGCCCGGCCTGCTGCAGGGCGGTGCGCAGCTCGCGGTGGTTGAAGACCTCGCCGCTGTAGCTGAGGACGGCGGGGGAGTGGCCGCCCTGCTCGGCGGCCATCGGCTGGGCGCCGCCGGCCGGGTCGATCACGGAGAGCCGCCGGTGGCCGAGCGCGGCGTGCCGGGTGAGGTGCAGCCCACCGCCGTCCGGGCCCCGGCAGGCCATGGTGGCCGTCATCGCCTCCAGCGCCGCGCGTTCCCGGGTGAGGTCCCGGTCGAACGCCACCCACCCCGCGATTCCGCACATGCCGCCTCCGCAACTGTCTTTGGCGTGTACGGATCAGCACGCTACGCGGGAGCGTTCGGCCGCTGCAAGTGTGTTCGAGAGGGCCGAACCAGGGAATGTCTGCCCGATTTCGGGCAGAAATCTTGGGCTTCCGGCGATCGGGCGCATAGAGTCCTCGACCGTGCCCGCCTCACCCCACCCTCATGAAGACCTCCTCGCCCACCTCACCCGCACCAGCCCGCTCGGGCCGGGCGAGGCGGCGCGGGTCGTCGCGGAGGTGATCGCGTACTTCTCCGAGACCACCGAGGAGTACGTCCGCCGCCGCCACGGTGAGCTGCAGGCACGCGGCCTGACCAACGAGCGGATCTTCGCCCGCCTCGGCGCCGAACTGGCGTCCCGGCGAGTCGCGGCGCCCGAGCTGTCCACCCGCCAGCTGCGCCGCATCGTGTACGGGTGAGCCGCCCGACCGCTGAACCGAAGGAGTCCCACCCATGTGCGGAATCGTGGCCTACATCGGCCCCAAGGACGCGACCACCTTCCTGCTGGAGGGCCTGCAGCGACTGGAGTACCGCGGCTACGACTCGGCCGGCGTCGCCGTCACCGGCAGGACCGGCAGCCTGAAGGTGTGCAAGACGAAGGGCCGGGTCGCCGACCTCGCCGCCGCCGTCCCCGCCCGGTTCAGGGGCACCACCGGCATCGGCCACACCCGCTGGGCCACCCACGGCGAGCCCAGCGACGCCAACGCCCACCCGCACGTCGACAACGCCGAGCACATCGCCGTCGTGCACAACGGCATCATCGAGAACGCCGACGAACTGCGCGCCAAGCTGACCGCCGAGGGCGCCGTCTTCACCTCCGAGACCGACACCGAGGTGCTCGCCCACCTGGTCGCCGCGCACGGCGGCGAGGGCACCGAGCTGGAGGACGCCGTCCGCGCCGCCCTCAAGCACGTCGTCGGCACCTACGGCATCGCCGTCGTCGACGCCCGCCAGCCCGACCGCATCGTCGTCGCCCGCAACGGCAGCCCGATCGTGCTCGGCCTCGGCGAGAAGGAGATGTTCGCCGCCTCCGACGTCGCCGCCCTCGTCCGCTACACCCGCCAGGTCGTCCACCTGGAGGACGGCGAACTCGCCGTCGTCCGCGCCGACGGCTTCCGCACCTTCACCGAGGACGCCCGCACCGTCACCCGCCAGCCGTCCACCGTCGACTGGGAGGTCGGCTCCTACGACACCGGCGGCTACGAGCACTACCTGCTCAAGGAGATCCACGAGCAGCCCGCCGCCGTCGAGCGCACCCTCTCCGGCCGCCTCGACGAGCGCTTCGCCACCGCCCACCTCGGCGGCCTCAACCTCGACGCCCGCGAACTGCGCGAGATCCGCCGGGTGAAGATCCTCGGCTGCGGCTCCGCCTACTACGCCGGCGAGATGGGCGCCCAGCTCATCGAGGAGCTCGCCCGGATCCCCGCCCACAGCGAGCCCGCCTCCGAGTTCCGCTACCGCAACCCCGTCATCGAGGCCGACACCCTCTACGTCGCGGTCAGCCAGTCCGGCGAGACCTACGACACCCTCGCCGCCGTCCAGGAGATCAAGCGCAAGGGCGGCCGCGTCCTCGGCGTCGTCAACACCGTCGGCAGCGCCATCGCCCGCGAGTGCGACGGCGGCATCTACCTGCACGCCGGCCCGGAGATCTCGGTCGCCTCCACCAAGGCCTTCACCTCCACGGTGATCGCCTTCGCGCTGCTCGCCCTGCACTTCGGCCGCATCCACGACCTCTCGCCCGCCGACGGCCGCCGCATCGTCGCCGCGCTCAAGGCCCTGCCCGGGAACATCCGGGAGATCCTCGACCAGCAGGACGAGATCGCCGAGCTCGCCGCCGAGTACGCCGACAACGCCGGGATGATGTTCATCGGCCGGGTCCGCGGCTACCCGGTCGCCCGCGAGGGCGCCCAGAAGCTCAAGGAGATCAGCTACGTCCACGCCGAGGCGTACCCCGCGAGCGAGCTCAAGCACGGCCCCCTCGCGCTGATCAGCCCCGAACTCCCCACCGTCGCCCTCGTCCCCGACGACGAGCTGCTCGACAAGAACCTCACCACCCTCGGCGAGATCAAGGCCCGCTCCGGCCGCGTCCTCGCGATCGCCCACCGCGCCCCCGAGACCAAGCTCGCCGACCACTGCATCGTCGTCCCCAAGAGCGAGCCCGAGCTCGACCCGCTGCTCCTCAACATCCCGCTCCAGCTGCTGGCCTACCACGCCGCGGTCGCCCTCGGCCGGGACGTGGACAAGCCGCGCAACCTCGCCAAGTCCGTCACCGTCGAGTAGCCGCACCCCGACGGGCCGGCCGGCCGGGGGCGTTGCGCCCCGGCCGCCCGGCCCGTCGGCGCCGCTACGGACCGGCCGCCCGGAGCAGCACCTCGGCGGCCTCCGTCCGGGCGTACAGCACCTGGCGGCCGGCGCGGTGCGCGTCGAGCAGACCCGCGGCGCGCAGCGCGCCGAGGTGCTGCGAGACACCGCCCGGCGAGATCCCCGTGCGGCGGGCGAGCTCACCCGTCGACGCCGGCTCGTCCAGTTCGGCCAGCAGCCGCGCCCGGGTCCTTCCGAGGACGGCCGCCAGCGCCTGCGACGGCTCGTGCTCGCGCCGCTCCCACAAGGTGGCGACCCCGCGCGGCGGGTAGCGCAGCGTCGGCTGCCAACCCGGGCCGGTCACCGAGAAGACCGTCGGCCAGACGAACGCCGAGGGCACCAGCAGCAGCCCCTGCCCACCCAGCCGGCGCCCGCCGCGCGCGTACCGGTGGCCGATGCGGAGCGTCTCGCCCTCCCAACCGACCTGGGAATCCAGGTCGTTGAGCAGACCCTCGGCGCCCGACCGGGCCAGCAGCCGGGCCCGGTGCAGCACGTCCCCCTCCAGCAGCGCCCGCAGCCTCGGCCACAGCGGCGCGAGCACCACCGCCCAGAAGGCCTCCACCGCGTCGGCGAGTTCGGCCAGCCCGCGGGCCGGGTCCGCACGCAGCGCGGCGACCCGCTCGGACCGCGGCGCACGAGGGCCGCTCAGCCCGGCCCGGACCGCCTCCGGTGCGGTTGCCCGCAACCCGTCCAGCTCCAGCCGCAGATCGGGCACCGAGGTGGTCGGCGGCGGCGCGACGAAGACCGGGATGGTCCGCGGCGGCTCCGGGACGAGGTCGGCGAGCAGCCCCCAGTCCGGCCCGGCGGCGTCCAGCCGCTCCCGCGCCGGACCGCTCCACGGCAGGTACAGCGGATGCTGCTCCGGCCGCTTGAGGACCCGGACGGCCGCCACCACCTCCCAGAGCGGTGAGAGGGCGAACCGGGTCAGCGCCAGGTCGCGGGTGGTGAACTCCAGGTCCAGCATCGGCACTTCGTCCTCCACGCCCGTCGACCGGCGGTCGCCCCGGGCCGCTCCGAATTTAGCCCACACTGAATCCGTGGCCGTGACGGGCCACCGGACGCCATCGTCCCGGGTCATGACCACCACTCACACCCGGGCGCCCTCGCCCGCCGCCGTACCGGACGGCCCGGACAGCGCCTACCGGCTGCTGATCGCCGCGGCCGCCGCCGGCAAGGCCGGCAGCGCCGTCGGCGGCCTCGCCGTGCCGCTCACCGCCGTCCTCGCCCTGCACAGCCCCGCCTGGCAGGTCGGTCTGCTCGCCGCGCTCCAGACCGCCGCCTTCCTCCTCATCGGCCTGCCGGCCGGGGCCTGGGTCGACCGGCTCCGCAAACGGCCCGTCATGATCGCCGCGGACGTCGCCCGCGCGCTGCTGTACGCCTCCGTCCCGGCGGCCTGGGCGCTCGGCTGCCTGGGCTTCCCCCAACTCTGTGCGGTCTCACTGCTGGCGGGCACCGCCACCGTGTTCTTCGACATCGCCGCCCAGAGCCACCTGCCGTCCGTGGTCGGCCGCGCCGGACTCACCCGGGCCAACGCCCACCTGGTCACCGTCGACGCCGTCGCCCAGATCGGCGGACGCAGCGCCGGCGGCCTCCTGGTCGCCCTGCTCACCGCCCCCGTGACCCTGCTCGTGGACGCCGCCGGCTGCCTAGGATCGGCCTGGCTGCTGCGGCGGATCCGGCACCCCGAACCGGCCCCCGCCCCGACCCGCCCCGACGGCCCGCGCCTGGCCGACGAGATCCGGGACGGGCTCCGCTTCGTCCTCACCCACCCCGTCCTGCGGCCGATCGCCCTCGCCGGCGCCCTCACCAACGTGTCCGTCCAGCTCTGCCAGACCGTGCTGCCACTGCTCTTCGCCCGGACGCTCGGGCTGCCGGACGCGGCCACCGGCCTGTTCCTCGCCGTCGGCGGCGTCGGCGTCTTCCTCGGCTCCCTGCTCGCCCGCCCCCTGGCCCGCCGGACGGGGGCCGGACGGCTGCTCTGGCTGATGGGGATCGCGGTGGCACCGGTCGGCATCGGCGTCGCGCTGGTCGACCGGGGGCCGGCGCTCTGGTGCGCGGCCGCCGCCTGGCTGGTGACCACGCTCAAGGTCGGCATCGACAACGTGATCAAGGTCAGCTTCCGCCAGCACGTCACCCCCGACCACCTGCTCGGCCGGATGAACGCCACCATGCGGGTGATCCTCACCGGAGCCCTCACCGTCGGCGGCGCCCTGGCGGGCCTGCTCGGCACCCTCTTCTCCGAACGGGCCGCCCTCTGGGCCGGAGCCCTCGGCCTCGCCCTGGTCTGGCTCCCGATCCGCCGCTCCCCCCTCCGCACCGCCCCCACCCTCCCGGGCACCTGACGGGAAACGGCGAAGCCGAAGGACGAAGCCCGTTCAGGGGCCCGGGGAACTGCGCGCAGCGGAAGGAACGGGCCTGCCACCGGTGCACTCGGGTGGGTGCGGGAGCGTCGGTGTGCGGCCTTCCGTTTCGCGCAGTTCCCCGCGCCCCTGTCGGGGTTCGCCCGACGGGGAGGGCAAGCCGATTCGGGGGCGCGGGCGGCCGACCCCGCCCGGGGTGGTCCCCGATGGTGCTTCCGC
Organism: Kitasatospora sp. NPDC085895; assembly: GCF_040702125.1. NCBI lineage: Bacteria > Bacillati > Actinomycetota > Actinomycetes > Kitasatosporales > Streptomycetaceae > Kitasatospora > Kitasatospora sp. NPDC085895. Next base: position 36,640 of record NZ_JBFBJY010000067.1, read on the forward strand.
GCCGGTCAGGCCTCCACGACCCGGAGGAAGCGGACGGCCGGGTCGGTGGCTCCGCGGACGTGGCCGGTGGGGGCGGCGGCCACGGCGTGGAGGAAGGCGACGAGTTCGGCGGTGATCTCCTCGCCGGGCAGCACGTTGGGGATGCCGGGCGGGTAGGCGGAGAGGGCGTCCGCGGAGATCCGTCCGACCGCCCGGGCGGCGGGCACCGACCGCCCCGGCGCCAGGAACGCCTCCCGCGGTGTCATCCGGACGGCTCCCGGCGCGGGGAGCTCCGGCCCCGGGGCGTCCTCGGCGACGCCCGGGACCACCGGCAGGGCGTGCAGGGCCGCCGCGAACCGTTCCGCCTCGGGCCCGGCGCCCGCGCCGACCACCGCGACGACGGCGGCGTCGGTCGCGACCTCGACCAGGACCCCGTGCTCCTGCATCAGCCGCCGCCGGGCCTCGTGCCCGGAGATGCCGCCGGCCCGGACGTCCACGGAGACCCGCAGCGGGTCGGTGGCGACGATGTCCCGGAAGCGTCCGAAGCCGTCGCTGACCACCCGGAACCGTCCGCCGGCCCGTACCGCGGCCCGCATGGCGTCGGCGGTGGCCAGTGACTCCGAGATCGCCCGGTGCCCGGTGACGAGGGTCCGCCGGGCCTCGTCCAGCGAGGCGAGCAGCAGGGAGCTGGCGCTGGTCGACTGGGTGAGGTGGAAGACGCGTTCGACGAGCGGTTCGAGCCGGTCCGCGAAGGGCCCGTTGCCGAGGTGCAGCATGGCGGCCTGGGTGAGTGCCCCGCCGAGTTTGTGGGTGCTGGAGACGACCAGGTCGGCGCCGTGCGCGAGCGCGTTCGCGGGCAGCGCGGGGTGGAAGCCGAAGTGGGAGCCCCAGGCCTCGTCGACGATCAGCGGGACCCCGGCGGCGTGCGCGACCCGGGCGAGCGCGGCCACGTCGGCGACGGCGCCGAAGTAGCTGGGGGTGACGACGTAGGCGGCCGCCGCGTCGGGGTTCCGGGCGAGGGCGACGGCGAGGTCGCTCGCGGTGACGCCGTGGGCGATGCCGGTCCGGGCGTCCACGGTCGGCTGGACGAAGGCGGCGCCGAGGCCGGACAGCACCAGGCCGTCCACGACGCTGGAGTGCACGCTGCGCTGGACGACGAGGGTCCGGCCGAGCGACTGGGCGACCAGGGCGGCGATCCGGTTGCCCTGCGAGGCGCCGTTGGTGAGGAACCAGGTCCGCCGGGCGCCCCAGGCGTCGGCGGCGAGCTGCAGGGCCTGGTCCATCGGGTTGTCCGGGCCCAGGTCGATGCCCTCCAGCAGGGGCGGCACGTCGCGCCGCAGCACGGCCTCGCCGACGTGTCCGGCCAGCCCGGCGAAGCGGTCCGGGTCGGCGCCGTGCCCGGGCACGTTGAGCCGCAGCCAGTCGCGGTCCGCGCTCGCCCGTACCGCCTCGGCGTAGGGGGCGCGCAGCTGGTCCGGGTCGGCGGCGGGGACGAGGGAGGAGAGGGTCATGGTGCTCACCCTCCGACCGTCGCACCGCGCCGCCCATCGAGGCACCCGGTACTTTTCTGGACATCTCCAGAAAACCTCGATGACTCCACCCCGGCCACGACGGGGACCGACCCACACCCGGACCGACCCACACCCGGACCGCCCCACGCTCGCAACACCGACAGCCGAGGCCCCACCCGTGCTCGATCTCCGCCACCTGCAGGTGCTCCGCGCCATCGCCCGCGAGGGCTCGCTGGCCGCCGCGGGCCGCTCCCTGCGGCACAGCCAGCCGACGGTGAGCCACCACCTGGCCACCCTGGAGGCGCACTTCCGCACCCCGCTGGTCCACCGCGGCGCCCGCGGCGCCGTCCTCACCGAGGCGGGCCTCGCCCTGCTGCCCCACGCCGAGGCGGTGCTCGACCGGGTCCGGGTCGCCGAGCGGGAGCTCGCCGACCTGGTGGAGCGGGGCGCCGCCACGCTCCGGGTCGGCACCTTCCCGACCGCGGGTGCGCTGCTGCTGCCGCCGGCGGTCCGCACCCTGCACCGCGCCGGGGTGCACCTGGCGCTCACCGAGGGCGAGCTGCCGGCCCTGCTGGCCGGGCTGCGCAGCCGGCAGCTGCAGGTCGCCCTGGTCTACTCCCGCTCGGACGGCGGCCTGGACCTCGGCGAGGACTTCGTCGTCCACCCGCTGCTGGAGGATCCGCTGCAGCTCGTCCTGCCGGCCGACCACCCGCAGGCCGGCCGCGACCGGGTGCCGCTGGCGGCGCTGCGTGAGGACGGCTGGATCCTCGGGGTGAGCGACGCCGACCCGGTCGACCGGGTGCTGTTCCGGGCGTGCGCGGAGGACGGCTTCGAACCCGTGCCGGTGCTGCGCACCGACGACTACTCGGTGCTGCAGGGGTTCGTCGCCGCCGGGGTCGGTGTGGCGCTGCTGCCGAGGCTCGGTCTCGGCCCGCACCGGGACGACCTCGTGGTGCGGCCGGTCGACGGTCCGCAACTGGCCCGGCGGATCGGGGTCGCCGCGCTGCGCACCAGCGATTCGGCGAACGCCAGGGCCCTGCTGGCAGCCCTCCGTGACGAGGCGGACCGGCTGCGTCACCGCTGGTCGGAGGCGGACCGGGCGGCGGGCGGCGGGGGGTGATGCCCCGTCAGCTCGGGTGGACTATGGTGCGACCATGGCACTGGAGTGGGAGCAGGTCGTCGTCGACTCCGCCGATCCGGTGGCGCTCGGCCGCTGGTGGGTGTCCGCCCTCGGGTGGACGGTGGTCAACGACGCGCCGGACGAGTTCGAGATCCGCCCGTCCGCGGACCGGCTGCCCGGTCTGATCTTCGTCCCGGTGCCCGAGCGCAAGCAGTTGAAGAACCGCCTCCACCTGGACTTCCGCCCCGACGACCAGGCGGCCGAGGTCGAGCGGCTGCTCGCCCTCGGCGCCCGCCGGGCCGACGTCGGACAGGACGGGGCACCCTGGGTCGTCCTCGCAGACCCGGAAGGCAATGAGTTCTGCGTCCTCGCCCAACGAAGCGACCCTTGAACGGGACCCCACACACGGGAGACTTGCGATGCGATTCGGGATCATCGGTACGGGCACGGTGGGCCGCACCCTGGCCGCCAAGCTCGTCGCGCTGGGCCACGAGGTCACCCTCGGCTCGCGCACCAAGGACAACGCGGCGGCCGTCTCCTGGGCGGACCAGTCCGGCCCGAACGGCCACGCCGGCACCTTCGCCGACGCCGCCGACTTCGGCGAGGTGGTGATCAACGCCACCGCCGGGACGGTCTCGCTGCCGGCGCTGCGGCTCGCCGGTGCGGAGCGGCTGGCGGGCAAGGTGCTGATCGACGTCTCCAACCCGCTGGTGTTCTCGCCGACCGGCGAGGTCAGCCTGGAGCCGGTCAACACCGACAGCGTCGGCGAGCAGATCCAGCGGGAGTTCCCCGAGGCCCGGGTGGTCAAGGCGCTCAACACGCTGTCCGCCCCGCTGATGGTGGACCCGGGCCGGGTGCCCGGCCCGCACCAGCTGTTCGTCGCGGGGGAGGACCCGGAGGCGAAGGCCCTCGTCCGCGGGGTGCTGGAGCAGTTCGGCTGGCCCGGTGACCAGGTCGTCGACCTCGGCGGGATCAGCGCGGCCCGCGGCACCGAGATGCTGATGCCGTTCTGGCTCCGGCTGATGGGCCACTTCGGCCACACCGACTTCAACTACTCGATCAGGAGCGCCGACTGACCATGACGGATCAGGCACCACCCCCGTACCGGCCGGTCACCGAGGACTGGCAGACCGCCCTCGCCGTCGTCGCGCACCCCGACGACATGGAGTACGGCGCCGCGGCGGCCGTCGCCCGCTGGACCTCCCAGGGCAAGCGCGTGGTCTACGTGATGGCCACCAGCGGCGAGGCCGGCATCGACTCGATGGACCCGGAGACCTGCCGCCGGGTCCGCGAGGAGGAGCAGATCACCTCCGCGGCCCTCGTCGGCGTCGACGTGGTGGAGTTCCTCGGCCACCAGGACGGCGTCGTCGAGTACGGCCTGCCGCTGCGCAAGGACATCGCCCGGACGATCCGGCGGCACCGCCCGGAGATCGTGATCACCACCAACTTCCGCGAGACCTACGGCGGGACGTGGCCCAACCAGGCGGACCACATCGCGGTCGGCCGCGCCACCCTGGACGCCGTCCGGGACGCGGGCAACCGCTGGGTCTTCCGCGACCTGCTGGACGAGGGCCACGAGCCGTGGAACGGCGTCCGGCAGCTGTGGGCCGCGGCCTCGCCGGACTCCGGCCACGCGGTGGACACCACCGAGTCCTTCGACCTCGGCGTCGCCTCGCTGGAGGCGCACCGTGCGTACCTCGACGGACTCGGCGGCGACATGGCGGACGCCCGCGGCACGCTGGAGACCTTCGGGGCGATGGCCGGCGAGCGGCTCGGCACCCGTTACGCGTCGCCGTTCGAGGTCATCCTGCTGGGCTGACCGCCCGGCCCGCCCGGCCCGCCCGGACCGGACCCGCCGGCACCGGACCCGCCCGTACCCGGCCCGTCCCCGCCGTTCCTCCGCGGGGGCGGGCCGGGCTGCGCCCCGGACCCGTCGGCCGGCCCGTCCTGCGCGGCCGAGTCCCGCGCCGACCCGTCCTGCGCGGACACCTCCTGCGCGGCCGAGTCCCGTGCCGGTGCCTCCCCGCTCTCCGCGGGTCCGGCGGCGGCCCGGCGGCGCCGCTTCAGGTAGGCGCGGAGCCCGACGAGGGCGACCAGCACGCCGAGCGCGGCGAGCAGGTAGACCTGGTAGCGCAGCGCCTGTTCGTAGAGGGTGCCGATGTCCGTGCCGAGGGCGTAACCGAGCGCGGCCCAGACGCCCACCCAGAGCGCGGCGCCGGCGACGTTGGCGGGCAGGAAGCGCCGCCAGGCCATGTCGGTGGTGCCGGCGATGATCCCGTTGGTCTGGCGCAGGACGTCGACGAACCGGGCGACCAGGACGACCTTGACGCCGTTGCGCCGGAAGAAGCCCTCGGCGTGGGCCATCCGGGCCGGGGTGAGCCAGACGTACTTGCCCCAGCGGTGGACGAAGGCGTGGCCGCCGGTGCGGCCGATCAGGTAGCCGAGGCTGTTGCCGACCACCGCGGCGGTGAACGCCACCGCGACCACGCCCGCGATGGACATCCGGCCGGTGCCCGCGTAGACGGCGGCCAGCACCAGGACGGTCTGGCCGGGGACGGGGATGCCGCAGTTGTCGAGCAGCACGAGCAGGCCCACTGCCAGATAACCGTAGTCGTCCAGCAGTGGGGCCAGGTGGGCCAGCGGGCCCGGCAGCGGAGGCGGGGTCGTCAATCCCTTAGCGGCGTTCCTGCTGGTGCTCGATGACGCAGTCGGGGCCGGGGTAGACCAGGCCGTCGTGACCGTCCTCGAAGCGGACCAGGTACGGGGGCTCGCCGTCGGTCCCGCGGACCTCGATGATCTCGCCCTTGCGGTCCACCATGCCGACGGACCGGCTGTGGATGTGGAGCTGGTCGCCCACAGTGGCTTGCATGATCATGCTCCTCGGTGGCTGTCGACACTGAACTGTGCTTCCACTCTGCGGCGCGGGCCGGGTGCACGCAATGGGGGCAGATGGGGCACAACTTCCCTCACCTCTCAGGTGATCAGATCTTTGCTGATCCATCACATCCAAATTGCAGTCTTAGATCGATTTTTTGCGCACGGGTATGGACTTCGTGCATCCGCTGCTCATAGTCTCGCCACGCCCGGCGGGAAGCCGCGGGCTGCACCGGTGCGTCGTCGACGCGGCGTCAGTGCGGTGCGGCGGCCGGGCACTTGCCCCCACCCGGAGCACCCCCACGATCGGCAAGGATGTGCAGCCGCAGATGCAGCAACCACCCCCCACCCGGCACGGCAGGCGCACCGTCGCGGCCCTGACCGCCACCGCCCTCGGCACCGTCGGCCTGCTGACCGCCGTCCTGGCGAACGCCGGTGCCGCGCACGCCGCCGGCGTGCCCGCCCTCTCCCCGCTGAACGTCCCGGGCCGCGGAGCGACCGTGCCGTTCGTCGAGCAGGAGGCGGAGTACGCCGCCACCAACGGCACCGTGATCGGCCCCGACCGCAAGTACGGCGCGCTGCCGTCCGAGGCGTCCGGCCGGCAGGCCGTCGCGCTCAACGGCACCGGCCAGTACGTCGAGTTCACGCTGACCCAGCCGGCCAACTCGATCGACTTCCGCTACAGCCTGCCGGACTCGGCGGACGGCAAGGGCCGCGACGCCTCGATCGACCTGCTGGTCGACGGTGCCAAGCTGAAGAGCGTCCCCGTCACCTCGAAGTACAGCTGGTACTACGGCGGTTACCCGTTCAACAACAACCCGGGCGACTCCAACCCGCACCACTTCTACGACGAGACCCGCACCCTGCTCGGCCGGACCTACCCGATCGGCACCAAGATCCGGCTGCAGGTCGCCTCGACCGCCCAGTCACCCACCTTCACCATCGACCTGGCGGACTTCGAGAACGTCGCCGGGCCGATCGGCAAGCCGGCCGGCGCCCTCGACGTGGTCGCCGACTTCGGGGCCGACCCGACCGGTGCCACCGACTCCACCGCAAAGTTCCAGGCCGCGGTCGACGCGGGCGCGGCCCAGGGCAGGACGGTGTACATCCCGCAGGGCGACTTCACCCTGTACAGCCACGTGGTCGTGGACAAGGTCACCCTGGTCGGCGCCGGCCCGTGGTACTCGGTGCTCGGCGGGCGCGACCCGAACAACCGCGCCAACGCGGCCGGCGTCTACGGCAAGTGGGCCAACCAGGGCGGCAGCTCGAACGTCACCCTCAAGGACTTCGCGATCATCGGCGACATCCGCGAGCGGGTCGACGAGGACCAGGTCAACGCGCTCGGCGGCGCGATGTCCAACTCCACCGTCGACAACCTGTGGCTGCAGCACACCAAGGTCGGCGCCTGGATGGACGGGCCGATGGACCGCCTCACCATCAAGAACAGCCGCATCCTCGACCAGACCGCCGACGGCGTGAACTTCCACACCGGCGTCACCAACTCGACGGTCACCAACACCTTCGTCCGCAACACCGGTGACGACGGCCTCGCCTCCTGGCCGCAGGACAAGCCGAACACCAACGACAGCTTCACCCACAACACCGTGGTGCTGCCGATCCTGGCGAACAACATCGTCACCTACGGCGGCCGCGACTTCACCATCTCCGACAACGTCATGTCGGACACCATCACCAACGGCGGCGGCCTGCACATCGCCAACCGCTACCCGGGGGTCAACTCCGGCAGCGGCACCGCCGTCGCGGGCACCATCACCGCCGCCCGCAACACCCTGATCCGCACCGGCAACAGCGACTACAACTGGAACTTCGGCGTCGGCGCGGTCTGGTTCAGCGGCCTCAACGAGCCGATCAGCGGCGCGACGATCAACATCACCGACACCGACGTCCTGGACAGCTCCTACGAGGCGATCCAGACCATCGAGGGTGCGGCCAACGGCATCAACTTCACCAACGTGAACATCAACGGCGCCGGCACCTTCGCCGTCCAGGCGCAGGCCAACGCCACCCTGAAGTTCACCAACGTGAAGGCCACCAACATCGCGCAGTCCGCCACGCCGATCCACAACTGCGTGGGCACCGGCTTCGTCATCACCGACGGCGGCGGCAACTCGGGCCTGACCGGTTCCACCTGCACCGGAACCTGGCCGGCCCCCGTCTGGACGTACAACGGCGTGCCCTCGAACCCGGGCACCTCCAGCCCCTCGCCGAGCCCCTCGCAGTCCTCCTCCCCCTCGCCGAGCCCGTCCTCCTCGCCGACGCCGACCTGCCCGACCGGCACCGGCAACATCGCGCAGGGCAGGCCCGCCACCGCATCCGGCAGCAACCAGACCTACGGTGCGGGCAACGCGGTCGACGGTGACGCCAACTCGTACTGGGAGAGCGCGAACAACGCGTTCCCGCAGTGGGTGCAGGTCGACCTGGGCTGCGCGGTGGGCCTCGGCAAGGTCACCCTGAAGCTGCCGCCGGCCTCCGCCTGGAACACCCGCACCGAGACCCTCTCCGTGCAGGGCTCCACCGACGGCTCGTCCTTCACCACCCTGGCGGGCCCGGCCGGCCGCACCTTCGACCCGGCCACCGGCAACACGGTGACGATCGACCTCCCGGCGAACTCGACCCGCCACCTGCGGATCGCGGTGACCGGCAACACCGCCTGGCCGGCCGCGCAGTTCTCCGAGGTGCAGGCCTTCCTCGGCAGCGGCCAGACGTCCTCCCCGACGCCGACGCCGACGCCGACCCCGAGCACCACGCCGGGCTGCAATCCCGGCACCGGCAACATCGCGCAGGGCGAGCCCGCCACCGCGTCCGGCTCCACCCAGACGTACGGTGCGGGCAACGCCGTGGACGGTGACGCCAACTCGTACTGGGAGAGCGCGAACAACGCGTTCCCGCAGTGGGTGCAGGTCGACCTGGGCTGCGCGGTGGCGCTCGGCAAGGTGACCCTGAAGCTGCCGCCGGCCTCGGCCTGGAACACCCGGACCCAGACCCTGGCGGTCTCCGGCTCCACCGACGGCTCGTCCTTCGGCACGCTGGCGGGTCCGGCCGGCCGCACCTTCGACCCGGCCACCGGCAACACGGTGACGATCGACCTCCCGGCGAACTCGACCCGCCACCTGCGGATCACCGTGACCGGCAACACCGCCTGGCCGGCCGGCCAGCTCTCCGAACTCCAGGCCTTCGCCTCCTGACCGCGAAGACCTGGCAGCGGATGCCCACCTCGCCGGAGGTGGGCATCCGCTTTTCCCGGCTCCGTGTTCAAGCAGCCGGCCCCGTGGTCAGGCGGCGGGCCGCTCCGCCAGGTAGCCGCGCAGGAGCCGCTTGCACTCTCCGATCAGCGCCGGATCGCCCTCCGGGTCCACCCGGAAGGCCACCTTGAGGACGGCGTCCGCGCACTCCATCGCCACCCGCAGCGCCAGCGCGGAGCCCGGGTAGGCGAACAGCTCGCCGCCCAGGGCGCCGATCCGTTCGGCGACCGCCGCGTTGTTGTCCAAGTCCCGGTCGAGCAGGTGCCGGTCGTCCCGCAGGTCGCCCGGCACCGCGGCGACCAGGCCGAAGTCCAGGTGGCCGAAGCCGGCGACGCTGCGCTTCATCGCGACGAACTCGTCCACCGCCAGGTCGACGAAACCGGCGCCGCCGACCGGCGCCGCCGCTTCGATCCGGACGGCCAGCCGGGAGAGGAAGCGGTCCAGGTTCCGCTCGGCGAGGGCGCCCAGCAGGCTCTCCTTGCCGGAGAAGAACTGGTACAGCGTGCCGATCGGCACCTGCGCCCGGTGGGCCACCTCCTTGGTGGTCAGTGCCGTCGGGCCGACCTCGTCGAGCAGGCCCGCGCAGGCGTCCAGCAGCCGCTCGTACCGTTCCTGGCTGCGCTGCTGGACGGGCCGGCGCCGGACCGCCCCGGACGGCGGCCGGTGGTCTGTCCCCGTCTGCGCCTTCATGGGATCACTGTGCCGTATCGGGCATTCCACGCGCGAATCACGTGCGGTGCGGCGGTCGGACGGCCTCTCGGTCGTCGACGAGCGCTGCCACCACGACCCGGGCGACGCGGGGCGACGCGTTCGGCCGTCCAGTGGCCGGGCTCCTCCGTCGAGGAGACGTGGTGGCCGCGGGTCGGCAGCGACAGGACGTCGGCGGCCGGGCGGGCGTCGGACACCCCCGCGGCGACGGGGGCGTACGGCACCGGCTCCGGCCCGCAGCCCCTCTGGCCCGATGGCCTTCCGGGCCCGAACTCCTCGCTCGACCGGCTCCGGCACGTGGGCCGCGCCGTCCTGCAGAAAACGCTTGACGAATGGTCAAGAAGCGTTGACCATTGATGGCATGCCTACCGACGATCTTCCCGAGACGTTCCACGTCACCACCGACGAACAGCTGCGGGCCGTCTCCAACCTGACGCGCCACCGGATCATGGCCGTACTCCGCTTCGAGCCCGCGACGATCACGCAGATCGCCGAGCGCGTGGGCCTCGCGAAGGGGAGTTCCAGCTACCACGTACGACTGCTCGAACGGGCCGGCCTGGTGACGGTGGTGCGCACCCGGAAGGTCCGCGGGGTCACCGAGCGGTACTACGCCATGGCCGCGCGGTCGATCGTGCTGCCGGACCCGGGCGAAGGAGGGTCCGACGTGCTGATGCGGCACGCGGTGGCGGACCTGGAGGCGGCGCCCGCGGACGGTGAGCGGCACGTGCGGATGGCCCATCTGCGGCTCACCGAGGAGCAGTTCGCGGAGCTGGGGGCGCGGCTGGAGGCACTGGCGGACGAGTACCGGGAGCTGTCCGACCCGGCGCTGCCGGACGCGTCACTCGTCTTCGCGCTCTTCCACCCGGCGTCGCGCGTGCAGGCCGAGGGGGACGCCAAGTGACTTCGGACATAGGTAAGTTGCCCGCCGGGTTCGGACGACTGTGGACCGCGCAGACGGTGTCCTCGCTCGGTGACGGCGTGTCGCACGCCGCGCTGCCGCTGCTCGCACTGACGTTGACGCGGGATCCGATGGCGCTCGCCGTCGTCTCGGCCGCCGGAACGCTGCCGTGGCTGCTCTTCGGGGTGCTCGGCGGTGCGCTGGTGGACCGCTGGGACCGTCGCCGCACGATGTGGGCCACGGACGCGGCACGCGCGGTGCTGCTCGCGGTACCGGCGGCAGCGGCCGCGCTCGACGTGCTCAGCATCCCCCTGCTCGCGGCCGTCGCCTTCCTGCTCGGCCTCGGCGGACTCTTCTTCGACACGGCCGCCACGGCCTACCTGCCGGACCTGCTCGGCCGCGACCCCGCGCTCCTGGAACGCGCCAACTCCCGCCTGCGCGGCAGCCAGACCGCCGCCTCCGGCTTCGCGGGGCCGCCCGCGGGCAGCGCCCTGCTCGCGCTCGGGCGGGCGTTCCCGCTGCTCACCGACGCCGTGTCGTTCGCACTCTCCGCACTGCTCGTGCGCTCGCTGCCCGCCGCGCCCCGGCCCGTACCGCAGGCCCGTGAGTCGCTGCTGCGCCAGGCGCGGGACGGCGCCTCGTACGTGTTCCGGGACCGGCTGCTGCTCGGCCTCGCGCTGCGCCCGGCCGTCGGGAACATCGCCTTCCTCGCCGTGGAGACCGTACTCGCGCTCTTCGCGCACGACCGTCTCGGCATCGGCACCTCCGGCTTCGGCCTGCTCCTCACGGCGGAGGCCACCGGCGGTCTGCTCGGCGCGGGCATCGCCTCCTTCCTCGGCCGGCGACTCGGCACCGGCACCGCGCTGACCTGCACGGCCGCGGTCGAGGGACTCGCCGTCCTGGGGCTCGCCGCCGCCCCGAACCCGTACGTCGCCGGCCTCGCGCTCGCCGTCTGCGGGGCGGGCATGGGCGCCACCATGGTGCTCGCCCCCTCCCTCCGGCAGGCGGTCGTCCCCGCCCACCTGATGGGCCGGGTCGCCTCCACCTCCCGCATGCTCGCCATGTGCGCCGCCCCGTTCGGCGCCTTCCTCGGCGGCTGGCTGGCCACCGCCTACGACGTACGCACCCCGCTCTACGCCGCCGCCGGCCTCCTCCTCACCATGACCGCCGTCACGTCGACCATGACCAGCAACCGCCGGGTCGAGGCGGCGTTGCGCGCCGCCGTCCCGGCCGGGGGCCCGGAGCGCGCAGAATCCGCGGATCTCGTTCCGGAGGGCGCCGTCTAGATGATTGATGCCAAGGGCTCGCTGGCACGCATGACATGAAGCGAGGGAGTCCAAAGGTCGGTTGTGACGCCTGACCTGGACTCCCTCGCGA
>NZ_JBFBJY010000068.1:0-47763 GCF_040702125.1 Kitasatospora sp. NPDC085895
TCTTCGGCGGCCCGGACCGGCGACCCCGGATCCCGGCACCCCGCACCCCCGCACGGCCCGCTCCCCGCACCCGGGAAGCGGGCCGTCGCCATACCAGGACACGGCCGCGGGCCGTCAGCCGTGGCGGCCGGCGAGGACGGGACCGAGCTGCGTCCGGGAGCGGATGCCGAGGACGGCGAAGACGTTCCGCAGGTGGTGTTCCACCGTGCGGGGGCTCAGCGACAGCTGCCGGGCGATCTCGTTGTTGGTGGCGCCCTCGGCGGCCCGCCGCGCGATGTGCGTCTGCTGGGCGGTGAGGGCGGTCAGGCCGCGGCCGCGGGCGGAGCCGTCGTCGGCCGGACCGTCCGGTGCGGTGCCGGCGGCCCGCGGTTCACCCCGGGCCTCCTCCGCCCACGGCTGGGCTCCGCACCGCTCGAAGCCGTCCAGCGCCTCCTGCAGGTGGTGCCGGGCCCGCCCGGGGCGGTGTCGTTCACGAGCGCCGCCGCGGCGGAGTCGGGCAGCGGGCCGAGTGCGAGGTGCGGCGGCCCGGCGAGGTGGTCGGCCGGGGCGGGCGGGCCGCTCGCGTCCGGCCGGTCGGGTGCGGTGCCGTGGTGGGTGTCGGCCGTGAGCAGCAGGGCGGTCGCGCAGTGCGGGTTGAGGCGGCGGGCGGTTACGGCTCCTCCGAGCTGTACACACCTTCGAGCACGACTGGAACCAGTCCAACCGGACCAGTGCCGCGCAGCTCGCGGCCTACGTCGACCAGGTCCGCGCCAAGACCGGCGCCGCCCAGGTGGACCTGGTCAACCACTCGACGGGCGGCCCGGTCACCCGGACCCGCATCGGCTTCCTGACCGACCTGTCGGTGCTGGCGCAGGTGCGCGGATTCGTCTCGGCCTGACCCGCGCGCAGCACGTCCCGCCCCTCCGGGTGCCGCGGCGCCGGCCACGGCACCCGGAGGGGTGCGCCGCGCCGTCCGGGTGCCGGGCGGCGCGGCGGGTACAAGGGAGTGATGCGCGATCTGTGGATCAGGACCAGGAGTGCCGCCCGCCGGTGGATCAAGGACCCGACCGTCGCCCTGTACCTGCGGGCGACGGTCGCCGCCACGCTCTCCTACGCCGTCGCCGTGCAGCTCAGTGCCGAGCCGGCCCCGCTCACCGCGCCGCTGACGGCCCTGCTGGTCGTCCAGGTCACCGTGTACTCGACCCTCAAGACGAGCATCCGCCGGGTCAACTCGGTCATCGTCGGGGTGCTCATCGCGATCGGCTTCAGCGCGGTGGTCGGCCTCTCCTGGTGGAGCCTCGGGCTGATCATCCTGGCCTCGCTGGTGGTCGGGCACTTCGTCCGGGTCGACGAGTTCGTCAACGAGGTCGCGATCAGCGCCATGCTGGTGCTCGGCGTCACCCGCCTCGCCTCGCAGGCCTGGGACCGCGTCCTGGAGACCCTGATCGGCGCCGGGGTCGGCCTCGCCTTCAACGTCGTCTTCGCACCGCCCGTCTGGGTCGACACCGCCGGCGAGTCCATCGAGGACCTCGCCCGCCGGGCCCGTCAGCTGCTGCTGGAGATCGCCGAGGAGCTCGGCGGCCCGGCGCCGGTCGAGCAGGCGGCCGCCCGGCTGCACGAGGCCCGCCGGCTGGACCAGGCGATCGCCGACGTGGACGCCGCGCTGCGCCAGGCCGAGGACAGCCTGCGGCTCAATCCGAGGGTCAGCGAGGGACTGCTCTCGCGCATCGTGCTGCGCACCGGCCTGGACACGCTGGAGATCTGCGTGGTCGTCATCCGGGTGCTCACCCGCTCGCTCACCGACCTGGCCAAGCGCCGCAACGGCGACGAGCGGCTCTTCCCCTCCGACGTCACCGTCTCGCTGGGCGAGCTGCTGGAGCACGTCGGCGGCGCCCTGGTGAGCTTCGCCGTGCTGGTCACCACTCAGGTCAGCCGCAGCGCCGAGGAGGCCGAGGACCGCCTCACCGCCGAGCTCGCCGCCGCCTGGGCGGCCCGCGAGAACGTGGCGCACCAGCTGCTGCGCCACGTCCAGGAGGACCCGGAGGCCTGGCAGCTCTACGGGTCGGTGCTCGCCGAGATCGACCGGATGCTCGACGAGCTCGCCCTGGAGCACCGCTCGCGCCGTCTGATGGAGGAGCTCGACCGGGCGTCGATGGCCAACGCCGAGCGGATGGACCGGCTCGGCCGGTTCGCGGGGCTGCGCCGGCTCGCCCGCGGCGAGCGCCGCCGGACGGCCGGCCGGAAGGCCTGAACCGGCGCCCGAGGGGGCGGGCCGCGCGCCTTGAGGAGTTCTTAGGGTTCCGTTGAACCTCCGCTCAGACACGCCTTCTTGACAGGTATAGACCAGTTTGGTTGAGTCCTCGTCAACCCCGCAACGGCGGCCCGGCACCCCTCTTCCGACGGTGTCCGCAGGCCCGCGTGCGCGGTCCCCTCCGTCCTCGATCCCGTGCGGCCCCCACCGCACCAAGGGGTGATCACGTGTCAGTGAAGCACCGTCTTCCGGCCAAGCGCCGGTTCATCGCGGCCGCCGCCGCGGGCGCGGCCGCGATAGGCCTCGCCGTCCTGATTCCCACGTCCGCCTCGGCCGGCACCTGTGCCTCGGCGTGGAACTCCTCCTCCGTCTACACCGGGGGCATGTCCGCCTCCTACAACGGCCACAATTGGACCGCCAAGTGGTGGACCCAGAACGAGACCCCCGGCGGCGCCTCCGGCGTCTGGGCCGACAACGGCGTCTGCGGCGGCGGTGGCGGCTCCACCCCGACCCCGACCGGCGGCGGCAGCTGCGACTACCCGGCCTGGGTGGCCGGCCGCACCTACACCACCGGCACGGTCGTCAAGTACTCCAACGGCAACCTGTACCGGGCCACCCACGACAACCCGGGCTACGACCCGACGATCTCCACCTGGTACTGGGAGCCGTACGACTGCTCCGGCGGCGGCAGCACGCCGACCCCGACCCAGACCTCGAACCCGGGCGGATTCCCGGTCAGCGAGGCGCAGTTCAACCAGATGTTCCCGAACCGGAACTCCTTCTACACCTACGCGGGCCTCAAGGCCGCGCTGAGCGCCTACCCGGCGTTCGCCAACACCGGCAGCGACACGGTGAAGAAGCAGGAGGCCGCGGCCTTCCTCGCCAACGTCAGCCACGAGACCGGCGGCCTGGTGTACGTGGTCGAGCAGAACACCGCCAACTACCCGCACTACTGCGACTCCTCGCAGCCGTACGGCTGCCCGGCCGGCCAGGCCGCGTACTACGGCCGCGGCCCGATCCAGCTCAGCTGGAACTTCAACTACAAGGCGGCCGGCGACGCCCTCGGCATCGACCTGCTGCACAACCCCAACCTGGTGCAGACCGACTCCTCCGTCGCCTGGAAGACCGGCCTCTGGTACTGGAACACCCAGTCCGGCCCCGGCACCATGACGCCGCACAACGCGATGGTGAACGGCGCCGGCTTCGGCGAGACCATCCGCAGCATCAACGGCAGCCTGGAGTGCAACGGCGGCAACCCGGCCCAGGTGCAGAGCCGGATCAACGCCTACCAGAGCTTCACCCAGATCCTCGGCACCGTCCCGGGCAACAACCTGAGCTGCTGATCCACACGCACACGTGACACGGGCGGGGACCGTACGGTCCCCGCCCGTGTCACGTCCGTGCGTCCGTACGGACCGGCTCAGGCGCGGGCGTGGCGGACGTCGATGTTGCCCCAGCGGGTCCGGGCCCGGACCTCGACGGTGTCCTCGGCCTCCTCCGGCGGCGTCGCGTCGGAGAGCGAGTTGCGGACCTGCCCGCGCTCGGAGCTGACGTCCAGCCAGGCGGCGGTGCCCTTGCGGATGCCGACCTCGATGGCGCCGTAGGCCGTCTCCAACTGGACGGCGCCGCTCGCGACCTCGGCGACCCGCAGGGTGCCGTGGGCGGTGGTGGCGGTGACCGGGCCCTCGGCCCGTGCGATGTCGATGTCGCCGTTGGCGCCGCTCACCCGCAGCTCGCCGAAGGCGGCGCCGACGGTCGTGCTGCCGTGCGAGTTCTTCAGCACGGCCGGTCCCTCGACCGTCCCGACGCGCACGCTGCCGGAGCTGGTGGTGATCTCGGCGGCGCCCTGGACCCGGTCGACGGTGATCGAGCCGTGCGAGGCGGTCAGCCTGAGCGGCCCGGTGGTGTCCAGGCGGACGTCGCCGGCGGAGGTCTTGACGCGGACCTCGCCGAGCCGGCCCTCGCCGAGCACCTGGGTCCAGGAGCCGGTCACGTCGACGTGCGAACCGGCGGGCAGTTCGACCGTCACGTCGACGGCGCCGGTGGGCCCGATCAGTGCGCGCTGCTTCGTCCTGACGGTCAGGACGCCGCCGGCGAAGGTCACCTCGGCCTGCTCGGCGGCCCGCACGTCCCGGTCCTTCTTCGGGTCGAGGGGCAGCACCTCGACGACCGTCTCGGGGCGGTCGCCCGCGGTCAGCCGAACGGAGCCGGCGGCCACGTGGGCGTGGGCGGAAATCGGTTCGGGAGTGTCGTACGAAGGCATGGCTGTCCCGTCCTCCTGGCTCGTCAGGACGTCCCCGCTGGTGGGACGCGGTCTGGGTGAAGTGGTGCGGGTGGGGTGCTGCGGGGCGGTGCGGGGGTGGGGGCTGGGGTCAGCGCACCCAGCCCGTGAAGCTCTGCCCGACGCTGCGGGTCCGCTCCGCCGTGCGCGGCGGCGTGCCGCCGTCGAGCGCGGCCGAGACGGCCCGGACGAGCCAGGCGTTGACCGACAGCCCCTGGCGGGCCGCGGCCTCCTCGGCGCGCGTCTTGAGGTGGGCCGGCAGGCGCAGGTTGACCCGGGCGGTGCCGCCCTCGTCGCCGTCGGCGGGCGGCTGCGCCGCGAGCGGTTCGACGGGCGCGGCGGCCGGCTGCGCGGGGCCGCTGCCGGCGGGCGGCAGCGTCACCACGAAGTCCGGGTCCAGTCCGCGCAGCCGTACGTCGACCGAGCCGGGGGCGAGCTCGCGGGTGATCTCGTCCATCGCGGCGGAGAGCACGTTGAGCATCGTCAGGCGGGTCGCCGACTCCAGGGGGGCGGTGAGCCGCTCGGCCAGCTCGCGGGCCTGGTCGCCGCCGGCCTCGGCGGCCACCGCGAGTTCGCGCCGCAGGGAGTCGACATACGGAGTGAGGTCCATGACGCCATAGTGGCACCATCATGGTGCCATGTGCAAGTCCTCCTGGCCCCACCTGCGTGGTTGGTCGGCGTCAGACCATCCTGACCTGCGGGAACGAGGGTGGCGCGAGCCTGACCGCGGTGATGTCGCACGATGGTTGAGCCGCTTCCGTGGTGCCAGCATGGCGTCACATGGCGCCATTCGGCGTCACGCGCGAAGCGTCGGCCCGGATGTGGTGAGCTGGAGGGGCTGCCCGGCGTGGACCGGGCGGCCGTCGCCCCGCCGGGAGGCCCGCGTGAAGCCGCGCACCGTGACCGCACTCGCCCTGCTGCCCGTCCTCGGCGCGGCCCTCGCCGGCTGCGGCTCGTCCACCCCGGCCGCCAGCGCCACCGCCACCGGCTCCCCCGGGGCCTCGGGCGGCGCGGACGCCACCACGGTCGCCGACCGGTTGAACACGCCGTGGGGCGTCGCCCGGCTGCCGGACGGCGCCCTGCTGGTCGGCTCCCGGGACACCGGGCGGATCCTGCGCATCGACCCGAGGACCGGCGCGCGCACCGACATCGGGACCGTCCCCGGTGTGGACGCCTTCGTCGAGGGCGGACTGCTCGGCCTGGCCCTCGGCCCGAACGGCCGGCTGTACGCCTACTACACGGCCGCCGACGACAACCGGATCGTCAGCTTCGCCTACGACCCCTCGCGGCCGACCGGCGCGCAGCTGACCGACCCCGCATCCGTGCTCACCGGCATCCCCAAGGGCGACAACCACGACGGAGGCCGGATCGCCTTCGGCCCCGACGGCCTGCTCTACGTCGGCACCGGTGAGACCGGACGCTCCCAACTCGCCCAGGACCGCAACTCCCCGGGCGGCAAGATCCTGCGGATCACCGCCGACGGCGCACCCGCTCCCGGCAACCCCTTCCCCGGCTCCCCGGTGTACTCGCTCGGCCACCGCAACGTGCAGGGGCTCGCCTGGGACGCGCAGGGACGCCTGTGGGCCTCCGAGTTCGGCCAGAACACCTGGGACGAACTCAACCTGATCGAGCCCGGCGCCAACTACGGCTGGCCGGTCGTCGAGGGCAGGGCCGGCCGGTCCGGGTACACCGACCCGGTCGTCCAGTGGCGGCCGGCCGACGCCTCGCCGAGCGGCATCGCCTACGCCGACGGCGCGATCTGGACGGCCGGGCTGCGCGGCCAGCGCCTGTGGCGGATCCCGGTGAACGGCGACGGCACGGCGGGCACCCCCGCCGCCGTCCTCGACCACACCGCCGGGCGGCTGCGGACGGTGGTCGCCGAGCCGGACGGCACGCTGCTCGTCACCACCAGCAACACCGACGGCCGTGGCGACCCGCGCCCGGGCGACGACCGGATCCTGCGGTACCGCCCGAGCTGACGCCGGTGCGCCCCGTCGCGGGCGCTGCGCCGGCCGCTCCGCCGCGGGACCATCGAGTGGGGTCCGCCGCGGGGAGGTGCCGCATGGAGGAACCGGCCACCCGGGTCGCGCACCCGCCGGGCGGGCCGGTCCTGCCGTACGCCGAGCAGGGCGATCCCACCGGGACGCCGGTCGTCCTGGTGCACGCCGTCGGCGACTCCTGGCGCGCCTTCGGGCCGCTGATGGCCAGGCTGCCCGCGGCGCTGCACGTGTTCGCACCGAGCCGGCGCGGGCACGGCGGCGCCGACTGCCGGCCGGCGGGCTACCGGCCCGCGGACTTCGCGGCCGACCTCGCCGCCTTCCTCGACCTGCTGGGCATCGACCGGCCCGTGCTCGTCGGCGCGTCCAGTGCGGGTTTCACCGTCCGCCGGTACGCCGCCGAGCACCCGCAGCGCGTCCGCGGGCCGGTCCTCCTCGGCACACTCGCGCTGCTGGCCGACAGACCGGAGGCCGTCGCCGTCCGGGACGCCGTCTCCCGGATGACCGAGCCGCCGGACCCGGCCGCCGTCCGCGCGATGGTGGAGTCGGTCGTCGCCCGGGCGCTGCCGCCGGACTTCGCCGACCTGATGGTGCGGGAGGGCCTGCGGGTGCCGGCCCGGGTGTGGCGGACACCGTCGACGGGCTGTTCGGCGAGACCGGGCTCGACGGCTTGGAGCGGATCACCGCACCCGCCCTGCCGATCCGGGGCGACCGGGACGGGATCCTGCCGCGGGCCGACCAGGAGCGGCTGGCGGCCGCCCTGCCGCGCTCCGAGCTCCTCGTCCACGAGGGCTCGGGCCACGTCGTCCAGTGGGACGACCCCGGGCGCACCGCCGCCGACCTGGCCGAGTTCGTCGCGACCCGCTGCGGTGGCGGTGTCGTCGGCGGCGGCGGTCAGGACGCGGCGTAGCGGAACCAGTCGAAGTCGGCCCGGGTGGCCGTCGGGTGCGGCGCGGTGGCGTACAGGCCGAGGTGGCAGCCGGTGAACCCGCCCGCGTGCCGGCTGCTGAGGATGCGCCCGTCCACCGTGCCGAGCTCGGCGGCCGGGCCGTCGGCGGGCCCGCAGCGGAAGGTGTACTGCTGGCCGCGGGCGACCGCGCCCAGCACCAGCGGGCCCGAGGCGAGCGGCAGTTCGGCCCGGACGGTGTCCCGCGCGCCGTCCCGGACGGTCAGCCGGGCGACCCGGCCGCCCGCGCCGTCGCCGTCCACCAGCAGCCGGACGTGGTGGTCCGGGTCGTAGTACGCCACCAGGCCCGCCTGCTCGCCGGGTGTGGCCGGTGCGAAGTCGAGCGCCGCCTCGGCGGTGAAGTCGGCGTGCTGCTGGCGGCGGCCGACGAAGCTCGGCGTCACCCGTTCGGCGAGGGTCTGCGGCAGCAGTCGCAGCCGCAGGTGGCCGGGGCGTTCGTCCAGGCTGTGGAAGGCCGCCCGCGGGGTCCGCAACAGGCTCCAGTGCGGGCCCAGTTCCGGCGCGTCGAAGTGGTCGACCGGGCCGGGCTCCGGCCAGGGGTGCGGCGGCAGCGCGATCCGGGTGGACTCCTCCAGCCGGCCGCTGCCGGGGTTGACCACCGGCCAGCCGTCCTCCCAGGCGACCCGGGCGACGAAGGTCTCCCGGCCGAGGTTGGCGTGCCCGCCGCCGCCGTACGGCCGGGAGGCGAGCAGCAGCGCGTACCAGTCGCCGGCCGGGGTGCGGACGAGGTCGGCGTGCCCGGCGCCGGTGACGGGGTGGCCGAGCCCGAGGTGGCGGTGGGTCAGCACCGGGTTGCGGGGGTTGTTCCGGTACGGCCCGGTGAGCCGGCGGCTGCGGGCGACGGTGACGGCGTGGTCGTGCTCGGTGCCGCCCTCGGCGAGCACCAGCACGAAGTGGTCCTCGTGCCGGTACAGGTGCGGGCCCTCGGCCCAGCGGGCGTCGACCAGGGCACCGCGGAAGAGCACGTGCTCCTCGCCGGTGAGCACGCCCCGGTCGAGGTCGATGCCGCGCAGCCAGATCTCCGTCCGGCCCTCCTCGTCGGTCGGGCGGGTGCCGAGCAGGTGGGCGGAGCCGTCGTCGTCGAAGAAGAGCGACGGGTCGAAGCCGGGCGCCCCGGGCAGCCAGACCGGGTCCGACCAGGCGCCGGCCGGGTCGTCGGCGGTGAGCAGGAAGGTGCCGTCCTGCTGCAGCCCGTCGACCAGGGTGCACACCAGGTGGAAGCGGCCGCGGGCGTGGTGCAGCGAGGCGGCGTAGAGGCCGCCGGAGGGGCGGACGCCGTCCAGGGCGAGTTGCCCCGGGCGGTCCACGGCGTGCCCGATCGACCGCCAGTGCGCCAGGTCCCGGCTGTGGAACAGCGGGAGGCCCGGGAAGTACTCGAAGGAGGAGGTGACCAGGTAGTAGTCCTCGCCGACCCGGCAGACCGAGGGGTCGGGGTGGAAGCCGGGCAGGACGGGGTTGCGGGCGTCCTGGTGGCGCGGTGCGGTCCGGTCCCCGGGTGCGGACATGGGTGCCTCCGAGAGTTCGGGCGGACGGCGGACGGCGGACGGTGCCGTGGGTCATGGGGGTCATGGGGTCATGGGTCGAAAAGTTTCGGAAATGTTTCCGATCGGACCGGTCCGACCGTACGGCGGCGGTTTCGCCGCAGTCAAGGCCCGCCGGGGCGGGCCGGCCGGTCCCGGACGGAGCGCCGCCGGAGCCGGCCGAGCGTACGTTGGAGGTGCGGCACCGCTCGGCCAGCCGCCCCCGGTAGCAGGAGGTGCCCGATGGCCAACCCGGAGAAGGGCATTCCGGAGAACGGCGGCGGGGAGTTCGACCCCACGAAGGCCGAGGCCTTCGCCGGCCGGATGGTCGACGTCCTCAACGGAGCCGCCCTCGCCCTGATGACCAGCGTCGGCCACCAGGCCGGCCTGTTCGACGCCATGGCCGGCTCCCCGCCCGCCACCAGCCCCGACCTGGCCGCCCGCACCGCGCTCGACGAGCGCTACGTCCGCGAATGGCTCGGCGGCATGGTCGTCGGCGGCATCGTCGAGTACGACCCGGCCGACGGCACCTACCGGCTGCCGCCCGAACACGCCGCCTCGCTGACCGCGGCCGCCGGCCCCGACAACCTGGCCGGCATCATGCAGTACGTCGGACTGATGGGCGAGGTCGAACAGCAGGTCGTCGGCGCGTTCCGGCACGGCGGCGGCGTCCCCTACTCCGCCTACCCCCGCTTCCAGGCGCTGCAGGCCGAGGAGAGCGCCCGGGTCTACGACCTGGCCCTGGTGGACACCATTGTGCCCCTCGTCCCCGGCCTGACGGACCGCCTGCGGGCCGGCATCGACGCGCTCGACGTCGGCACCGGCCAGGGCCACGCGCCCGTGGTCCTCGCAGCGGCCTTCCCCGAGAGCCGCTTCCACGGCCTCGACCAGTCGGAGGAGGGCATCGCCGTCGGCCGCTCCCAGGCCGAACGCCGCGGCCTGGCCAACGTGACCCTCGCCGTCGGCGACTCCACCGGGATCGCCGGCACGTACGACCTGATCACCGCCTTCGACGTCATCCACGACCTCGCCGAACCGGCGGCCACCCTGGCCGCGATCGCCGCCGCACTGCGCCCCGGCGGCACCTTCCTGATGGGTGACATCGCCGCGTCCAGCCGGCTGGAGGAGAACGTCGGGCACCCCTTCGGCCCGGCGCTCTACTGCTTCTCCGTCTTCTACTGCATGACCACCTCGCTCAGCACCGGCGGCGCCGGACTCGGCACCGTGTGGGGCGAGCAGACGGCCCGCCGGATGCTCGCCGAGGCCGGATTCGGCGAGGTCGAGGTGCGGTCGGTCGAGGGCGACCCGCTCAACGTCTACTACGTGGCCCGCAAGGACTGACAGCCCGTCCGATCCGGCCCGACTCCCCCCGTGTGGCGGCGCGCCGCGCGGGCAGACGCCTCCCCGGGGCCGGCCGCCGCGGCGGCCCGACCTGCCCGACGCACCGTCAGCCGCCCGGAGGAGGGCCACCGATGAACCCGACCGTCCCGCAGCACCTCTCCGTCGCCGAACTCGCCGCCGAAGCCGCCGAACTGCTCCGCGTCGCCGCCGACGCCCCGCACCGCGGCGGCGGCCCCGGCCTGCTGCACACCGCCGAGGCCGCCGAGGCCGTCGGCGCGCTCGCCGGCCTCACCGCCCGGCTGCCCGAGCTCCTCGACCGGCTCGAAGCCTTCCTCAGCAGCGAACAGGCCGCCGGCCGGATCGCCCCCGACCCGGCAGGCACCGACGCCTACGACGCCATCCGCACCGCCCGGGACGCCCGCGAGCAGCTCTACGAGGCCAGCCGCACGGCCGCCCTGCTCGCCGAGTCCATGGCCGCCGCCGCCGGCACCCTCGCCCCGCTCGGCGGCCCCCGGACCGCCGGCGGCCCCACCCTCCCGCACGCCTGACCGGCGGGCCGCGCGCTGCCGTGCCCGGCCCTGCCGACGCAGGTGCCCGGTGCGCCCTCCGTCGTCAACCCCCGTCCGCGGAGCGTGCCGGGCGGCGGGCAGAATGGCCTGATGAACGGGGACGGGGACACCACGACCGCAGGACACGAGCCCAGACCGCCGCTGACGGCTGCGCTGAGCGGTGCCGAACTGCTGCGCTGGTACTGGACCCTCGAAGAACTCACCGCACTGGCGCGGGAGACGGGCGTCCGCCGGGGCGGCGGCAAGCCGGCCCTGACCGCCCGGCTGGCCGCCGTGCTGGACGGCGGGCTGCTGCCGGACGCGCCGCCGTCGCGCCCGGCCCGGACGGCACGGCAGCTCGCCGCGCCGGTCGACGGCGACACCGTGATCCCCGCCGGCCAGCGCTGCAGCCAGGTGCTGCGCGCCTGGTTCACCGAGCAGATCGGGCCGTCCTTCCACTTCGACGCGCACATGCGCGCCTTCGTCGCGGAGAACGCCGGCCGCACCCTCGCCGACGGCGTCGGCCACTGGTACGCGACCCGGGCCGAGGCGGCCGAGCCGCAGGAGGTCGGCGCCCAGTTCGAGTTCAACCGCTTCCTGCGGAGCTGGCACGCCGAGCACCCCGCCGGCACCCGCGCCGAGGCGCTGGACGCCTGGCGGGCGCACCGCTCCCGCCCCCGCGACGCCGCGGCCCACTGAGCGGCCGTCAGGGAGCCGGCGGGGAGGTCCAGTCGGCCGCCACGTGACCGAGCCGGACCCGCTGGGGGTGGTCGCCGACCGGTGTCGAGGCGGTCTTCCGGCCGGTGGCGAAGTCGATCGCGGTGATCCGGTCGGCCCCACTCTCGGAGATCACGCAGGAGGCGCCGTCCCCGCTGACCGTCGCCCAGTACGGCTTCGAGGCGGCGACCAGCGGGCCCTCCTTCAGGGTGGTGCGGTCGACGACCGTGGCGTAGTCGTCCATCGTCCCGGCGACGCACAGGTGCGCGCCGTCGGGGCTCATGGCCAGCCCGTGGTGCCGCGAGTCGTTGACCCAGGTCGTGCGGTCCGGGTTCGTCGCCGGGTTTCCGGGAAGGTCGGCGACCCGGGTGATCCGGTCGGCGGCGACGTCGTACTCCAGCACGCCGTTGAAGAACGACACCTGGAAGTAGAGCATCGAGCCGTCGGGGCTGAACGCCACCGGGCGGACGGCGTCCGAGAGGTCCTGGCGGCCGATCGCGTCCAGCCGCTGCCGCATGTCGATCACCTTCACCTGGCGGAAGGTCTGCGCGTCGACCACGGTGATCCGCCGGTCGCCCTTCGTCCAGTCGAGCCACGGTGCGTCGAGGGCGGTGGTGACCTCGCCGATCGCCATGTTCCAGATCCGGGTGCCGCCGTCGGTGAAGACGTTCTCGTGCGGCTTGTCGCCGGTGGCGAAGGAGCCGAGCTGCCGGCCCGTGCGGATGTCCAGCACGTGCACGGTGTCGGCGGTGGAGGCGGAGACCGCCACCCGGGTGCCGTCCGGCGAGACCGCCATGTGGTCCGAGCGGTAACCCGACACCGGGAAGCGCCAGTTGATCCGTCCGGTGGCCAGGTCGACGGAGACCACGTCGGCGAAGCTCGGCCGGGAGACCACCACGGCCGAGCCGTCCGGCGTCGAGTACATGTCGTCGACGAACTGGTCGTGCCCCTCGCCCGGGCCGAGCCGCACCCCGAGGAAGTACGCCAGCTTCACCGGGTTGAGGTAGATCTCGGCGAGCCGCTGCGCCTTGTCCGGTACGACGTCGATCCGGCCGATCCGGGCGAGTGCGCCGGTGGACTCCACCACGTCCGCGGTGCCGTCCCAGTTGTTGCCGACGAAGAGCACCTCGCGCAGTCCGTCCGCCCGGGCCGCGGCCGTGGCCGCGGTCGGCAGCGGGGTGGCGCCGGCGCTCGCCGCCCCGGCGGTCAGGGCGAGCGCGGCGCCGGTGGCGAGCAGGGCTCGGCGCAGTCCGGTGCGGCGCGGTGCGGTGGGGCGCGCGGGTTGGGCGGGGGAGCGGTGGGCGGGTCGGGGCATCGTCGTTCCTTCCGGGTGGTGGTCCAGGGAGGATCTGAAAACGAGCACATTCAGATTTGCTACTTGAAAGTAACGACGGGTGGGTGTCCCGACAAGACGGCGGGCGCGGGAAAATGAGGGACCGTCGACAACGGGGGGTGCGGTGACAGGCAGGCTGAGGCAGCCGACCGGGCGGTACGCGGGCCGGTCCGCGGAGGACCGGCAGGCCGAGCGCCGGCGGCGGTTCCTGGCCGCGGCGCTGCAGCTCTTCGGCGACGCGCCGGGCTACCGCTCCACCACGGTCGCCGCGCTGTGCGAGGAGGCCGGGCTGTCGAGCCGTCAGTTCTACGAGGAGTTCCGCACCCTGGAGGACGTGCTGGCCGAGCTGCACCTCCAGGTCAACGACTGGGCCGAGCAGGCCGCGCTGGAGGCCCTCGCCGAGGCCGGGGGGCTACCGGTCGCCGAACGCGCCGCGGCCGTCTTCGGCGCCTACGCGGCGCACGTCACCGGCGACCGGCGCCGGCTGCGGATCACCTTCGTCGAGATCATCGGCGTCAGTCCGCGCATGGAGCAGCAGCGGCTGGCCCGCCGCTCCCGCTGGGTCGACCTGCTGTGCACGGAGGCCGCGGCGGCCGTGGCCCGCGGCGAGGCGGTGCCGCGCGACTACCGGGTCGCCGCCGCCGCGTTCATCGGCGGGGTGAACGGTTTGCTGCACGACTGGGCCGAGGGCTGGGTGGAGGCCACCCTCGACGAGGTCGTCGCCGAACTGGTCCGGATCCTGCTGGGCATCCTGGACGCGCCGCCGCCGGCGGCCGGCTGACCGGCCGGCCGACCGCCACCGTGCCGGCCGCCGTCGAGGTGTGGCGGGCCTCAACCGTGTGCGGCCGCGTGCTCGGCCGGTTCGAGCAGGGTCTCCAGGTCGTGTGCGGCCTCCGCCGCGCACAGTGCGGTGGGCGGGGCCGGGCCGGCGAAGGCGGCGGCCGTCCTGCAGTTCCTCAACGGCATCACCGGGACCCATCGCGCCCACTCCCGTCGCCGGGTCCCCGGGCGGGGACGTCTTCGACGGTGAACCCGTACCCGGATACCGGATGCAAGCGTCGGCCGGCCGCCCGCACCGACGCCACCTCCGCTGCTCAGCGTGACAGTTGGTCGCCCATTGTCGGTCAATTGGGACATTTCAACCACTCTGAGCTCACCGTTTGTGATCGACATGGCCGGGTAGGCGGGCCAGAGTCTTCGTCGGACGGATCCTCGATGCCCGACGGATCGACGACGGGGACAACCACCTCCGTAGGACACACCATGAAGAACGCCAAGCTTGCCGCAGCCGTCAGCGCGGGCTACCTCCTCGGGCGCTTCCACAAGGCCCGGTGGGCGATGGCCCTCGCCGGGGCGGTTGCGGGAAAACGCCTGACCACTGATCCCGCAGCGCTGCTCGGCGGCCTGCTCGAGTCGTCGCCCCAGCTCCGGCAGCTGGCCGGCAGCGTCCGCGGCGAACTCGCCGACGCCGGACGCAAGGCGGCGGTCGCCGCGGCCGGCAACCGCGTCAACGCGCTGACCGACTCGCTCCAGCGCCGGACGGAGTCCCTGCGTTCCGGTTCCTCCGGCGACTCCGGTGACGAAGCGGACCACGAGGAACCCGAGGACGAGTACGAGGAGGAACCGGAGGACGAGGAGCCGCAGCACGACGAGCCGGACGAGGACGCCTCGGACGAGGACACGTCGGACGAGGACACGTCGGACGAGGACGACCAGGCCGAGGAGGCCAAGCCCGCCCGGTCGCGCAGCACGGCCAAGGCATCCACGGGCCGGGCCACCCGCAGCACGGCCTCGCGGGCGACCTCCGCAGCCTCCGAGGGCGGCCGGACCGCGCGCGGGACGGCACGCAAGACCGCCTCCGCCGCCAAGTCGACCAGGCCCGCCGCCAAGAAGACCGCTTCCGCGGCCCGCGGCGCCGCGAAGAAGACCGCCTCCCGGGCGAGCGGCACGGCCAAGAAGGCGGCCGCCTCGAAGAGCACCGCGCCGAAGAGCGCGGCCACGAAGACGGCGAAGAAGGCCACCGGTACGGCCCGTAAGACGGCGCGCAGCACCACAGCACGGAAGCGAGCGTGATGGCGATGGCCGGCACCTCCACGGACCGCGACGGCGGCGGCATCGGTGCGCTGCTCGACGAGCTGCCCACCGACCGCCTCAAGGACCAGGCCCGCGAACTCGCCACCGCACTGGGCGAACGCGCGATGGTCAAGGCCGGTGACAAGATCGGCGACGTCACCGACCGGCTGCTCGACTACGTCGAACACGGACCGGCCGAGAAGATCGGCGAGAAGCTCGGCGGGGGCGGCGGCGGTGTGTCGCCGATGAAGATGATGTTCGCCGCGGGAGCCTCCGGCGTGAAGCAGCTCGTCTCCAACAAGCTCACCGGCGGGGGCAAGGGCAAGGGGAAGGGCGGGGGCAAGAAGCTCAAGCTGACCAACATCGTCGAGGACGTCGAGGTCGGCGTGCCCGTCCGCGTCGCCTACAACCAGTGGACGCAGTTCCAGGACTTCCCGAAGTTCACCAAGCGGCTGGAGTCGGCCAACCAGGAGTCGGAGCAGAAGGTCTCCTGGAAGGCCGGGATCTTCCTGTCCCACCGCACCTGGGAGTCCACCATCGTCGAACAGGTCCCCGACGAGACCATCGTCTGGCGCTCCAAGGGCAACAAGGGCCATGTCGACGGCACCGTCACCTTCCACGAACTCGCGCCCAACCTCACCAAGATCCTGATGGTGCTCGAGTACCACCCGCAGGGCCTGTTCGAGCGCACCGGCAACATCTGGCGCGCCCAGGGCCGCCGTGCCCGCCTGGAGCTCAAGCACTTCCGCCGGCACGTCATGACGCACACCATCCTCGACCCGGACTCGGTCGAGGGCTGGCGCGGCGAGATCCGCGACAGCAAGGTGGTCAAGTCCCACGAGGACGCCCTCAAGGAGGAGGAAGAGGCCGAAGGCCGCGAGGGCGAGGAGGCTCCGGAGGACGACCGGGGCGCCGAGCAGGACGAGTACGAGGACGAGGAGCCCCTGGAGGGCGAGGAGAGCGACGAACCGGAGGAACCCGAGGACGAGTACGACGACGAGGAGGAGGACGAGGGGGACGAACCGGAGGAGTCCTACGACGAAGAGGACGAGGACGAGGACGAGGAACCGTACGAGGACGAGCCCGAGGACGAGTCCGACGCCGAGCAGGACCGCGGCGAGGACTCCTACGAGGACGAGCCCGAGGACGAGCCCGAGGACGAGGACGAGGACGAGCCCGAGGACGAGGAGTACGACGAGGACTCCTATGACGAGGAGGAGCCCGAGGAGGAGGAGCCCGAGGAGAACGAGGAGCCCGCTCCGCGGTCCCGCCGCAGGGTCCCCGCGGGGAGCAGGTGATCCACCGTGTCCGCCGTCGCCATGCAGACCGGCCGCTGTCTCGACCGCCCCCCGGCGGGCGGTCTGCCCGACGTCCTGGACCTGATCCTGGACAAGGGCCTGGTCATCGACGCCTACGTCCGGGTCTCCCTGGTGGGCGTCGAACTGCTGACGGTCGACGCCCGGATCGTCGCCGCCAGCGTCGACACCTATCTGCGCTTCGCCGAGGCGGTGAACCGGTTCGACCTGGCCGACGGCCGCAGCCCGGACCCGTCCGAGCTGGTGAACGGCATGCACGACGACGGGGCTCGCGACCGGTCCGCCGGTGCGCCGGAGGGCGCGCAGGAGCAGGATGGTCAGCAGGAGCGGCAGCACGAGCAGCGGCCGCGCCGCCGCACCCGCCCCGCCGCCCACCGGAGGGAGCAGGAGCGATGACCGCCCGGGCCGGCACCGGCAACCGCGGGGGCGGCGTCCCCGCTCGGGCCTGCTACGTCTACGGCATCGTGCCCGCCGGCACCCGGACGCCCGACGACCTGAGGGGCGTCACCGATCCGCCGGCGCGGATCGGTGTGGTCGGCCGCGGCCGGGTGGCCGCCGTCGTCAGCGAGGTGCCGGTGGACCGGCCGCTCGGCACCGCCGCCGACCTGCGTGCCCACGCCGACGTGCTGGACACCCTGGCCGCACGGCACACCGCCGTCCTGCCGATCCGCTTCGGCGCGGTCGTCCGCGACAGCCACGCGGTCGAGGAGGACCTGCTCGCGCCCTACGAGGAGGAGTTCCACGCCGCACTGGAGGAACTGGCGGGGCACGCCCAGTTCACCGTCCGCTGCGACTACCGGGAGGAGGAACTCCTGCGCGACATCGTCGCCGACCGGGCGGACATCGCCCGGCTCCGCGAGGACGTCGCCACCCAGGGCGAGGCGGCCGGCCACTACCTCCGCGTCCGGCTGGGCGAGCTGATCGCCGACGAGATCGCCGCCCGCCGGGACGAGGACGCCACCGTCCTCGCGGACAGCCTCGCCCGGCACGCCACCGCCGTCGCGCCCGCCCGCTCCGGCGTGGTCGAACAGCGCTTCAGCGCGGCCTTCCTGGTGCGGGAGACCGAACGGACGGCGTTCGAGCAGGCCGCCGAGGGACTGGCCCGGCGGTGGGCCGGCCGACTGCGGGTCCGTTTGCTCGGCCCGCTGGCGCCCTACGACTTCGCCGCCGCCTTCGCGGAGGCGGCGGAAGGGATCGGGTAGCGATGCGACCCCTGTCCGCACCGGCGGCCCCGCCGCTCGCCGCCGCCCGCGGGGAGTTCCCCGGCCGGGCGGCCCACCGCACCGGCGCGGCCGGGGCGGTGGGACACCCGCGTCACGCCGGATCCGTCAGGCACCGGGAGGTGTGAGCCGTGCCAGTCCGCAGATCCCGCCCCACCGAGGGCGACGAGCCGGAACGGCCGATCGAGCGCCGTTCCCGCCGGACACCCCCGGCCGACCCGCCGCGCGCCGCCCGCCGCCGGGCCGCGGAAGACCCTCCGGACAACCCGGAGGAGCGTCCGGTGCGTCGCCGCAAGCCCGCAGGGACGTCGGATTCGGGTTCGGGGGCGGACGAGCACCGGGTCGAGTCGGTCGACGGCCGTTCCCGCGGGGCGCCCCAGGAGGAGACCTCCCGGTCCGCCCCGGCGTCGGACGAGTCGGAGGAGCGTCCCGTGCGCCGCCGGGCCGGCGGCACGGCCGATCCCCGGGGCGCGGGAGAGGAGCCCCGGCGCCGTCCGGCGGGCGGGAAGCTGACGGCCCGTCGGGCCGCGGCCGTGGCCGCCGACGACGTCGACGACCTCACCGGCCGGACACCGGAGGGCATCACCTCGATCGACCGCACGGAGGACGGCTGGCGGATCGGTGTCGAGGTACTGGAGTCCCGCCGCGTCCCCGACTCCGCCGACATCCTGGCCGTCTACCTGGTCGCCCTCGACGACGACGGCGACCTCATCTCCTACCGCCGCGAACGCCGCTACTACCGGGGCAGGCCCGAGGAGGACTCGTCATGACCCAGCCGACCGTCCGGCCCGGCGACCGGTTCCTCGCCGCACAGTCCCGCGGGACGGGCGCCCAAGGCGCCAACCTCGCCGACCTGTTGGAGCGCGTCCTGGACAAGGGCATCGTGATCGCGGGTGACATCCGGGTGAACCTGCTCGACATCGAGCTGCTCACGATCAAGATCCGTCTGCTGGTCGCCTCCGTCGACCGCGCCCGGGAGATGGGCATCGACTGGTGGGAGCACGACCCCTCGCTCTCCTCCGGCAAGCGCGACCTCGCCCTGGAGAACCGCCGGCTGCGCGAACGCATCGGCGAACTCGAGGCGGGCCGCACCGGCCGGCGCACCATCAGCCGGGCCGACGACCGGGCCGACGACCGGGCCGACCACCGGGACGCCGAACCGGAGGACGACGAGGCGCCGCCCGTCCGGCGCCGCCGCACCGGAGGTGCATCATGACCACCCCGGACCTCACCTGGCTCTACGCGGTGGTCCGCGAGGTCGAGGACGGAACGCTCGCGGGCCTCACCGGGGTGGCGGGCGAGCCGTTGCGCGTGCTCACCGCCCCGGGGCTCGTCCTGGTGGTCGGCTCGGTGCCGCGCGGCGACTTCGACGAGCAGGCCCTGCAGCGCCGCCTGGCGGACCTGCCCTGGCTGGAGTCGGCCGTGCGGGCGCACCACCGGGTGATCGCCGAACTGGCCCGGGCCGGCCACACCCTGCCGCTGCGCTTCGCCACCCTCTACCGGGACGACCGCGGCGCCGCCGCGTTCCTCCGCGGCGCCGGCCCCCGTCTCCGGGCCGCCCTGGACCGGGTCGCCGACCACGCCGAGTGGGGCGTCAAGGTGTACCTGGACGCCGCCGCCCCGGACCCCGCCGACGTCGGAGCCCCCGCCGACCGGCCCGGCACCGCGTACCTGCTGCGCCGCCGCGCCCAACGCGACGCCCTCGCCCGCCGGTTCGAGGAGGCCGCGGCCGGTGCCCGGGAGATCCACGCGACGCTCGCCGCCCGCGCGGGCCGGGCTGCCGAGCACCCGCTGCAGTCCGCGGAGGCGAGCGGCCGGTCCGACCCGATGCTGCTGAACGGCGCCTATCTGGTCGAGCAGGACAGGGCCGCCGAGTTCGGCGCGGCCGTCACCGAGCTCGGCCGCCGCTTCACCGGGGTCCGCCTGGAGCTGACCGGCCCGTGGCCGCCGTACTCCTTCGCCGACATCCAGCCCGAGCCGGCACCGGAGACCGAGCCGGCACCGGAGACCGCAGCAGCACCGGAGACCGCAGCGGACCACGTGCCGGCGGGACGGGCCGAGCAGGGGTGGCCGGCCAAGACCCCGTCGGCCGAGGGCGGGTGAGCCGCCGTGACCGCCCCAGGCGCCGTGACCACCGCGGGCGAGGTCGCCCGGACGTCCCCGTACCCCGTGGACGACCGCAGGATCGCCCTGGTCGACCTGCTCGACCGGCTGCTCGCCGGCGGCGTGGTCGTCACCGGTGAGATCACCCTCGGCATCGCGGACGTCGACCTCGTCCGGATCAGCCTGCGCGCTCTGATCTCCTCGGTCGGCACCCTGGCCGCCCAGTACGTCGACTCCGCCGGGGGGTCCGCGCCGGACGCACCGGACGCGGGAGTCGCGGAGGGCGCGCCGTGACCGCACCGGGAGACGGCCGGGCGCCGCGCACCACGGTCCCGGGCCGCCGGATCGAGCTGGACCCGGAGGCGGTCGGTCGGGACCTCGCCGCGCTCGTCCTCACCGTGGTCGAGCTGCTGCGGCAGCTGATGGAGCGCCAGGCCCTGCGGCGGATGGACGCCGGCGACCTCACCGAGGACCGGATCGAGGTGCTCGGCCGCACGCTGATGGCGCTGGAGGAGCGGATGGACGAGCTCCGCGAGCACTTCGATCTGCGGCCCGAGGACCTCAACATCGACCTCGGGCCGCTGGGCCCGCTGCTCCCCCCGGAGTGACCCGCAGGCCGTCCGGGGGAGCAGCGGGCCCCGTCGGCGCGTTCAGTCGGCGCACTCCTTGCAGATCGGCTGACCGCTGGAGTTCTCGCCGGCGAGCTGGCTGCGGTGCCGCACCATGAAGCAGCTCGCGCAGGTGAACTCGTCCTGCTGCTTGGGCAGGACCTGCACGGTGAGTTCCTCGCCCGACAGGTCGGCTCCGGGCAGTTCGAGTCCCTCGGCCGCGTCGAACTCGTCGACGTCGACCTTGCCGTCGGCGCGTTCCGCCCGGTGGGCCTTGAGCTCCTCGATGCTGTCGTCGGAGCTCTCGTCGTCGCCCTTGCGGGGGGCGTCGTAGTCGGTGGCCACGGTGTCGTCCCTTCATGGACTGGTGGACTGGTTGACCTCGGGGGAGACCAGCCTCCCTCCGGAGCCGTTCCCGCGCACCCGCTGCGGAGCGTGCGGTACGGCGGGGCGGATCAGAGCCGGACGGCGACCAGCGCGATGTCGTCGGTGCCCTGACCGTCGTCCGCGCCCAGGTCGGCGAGGACGGCGTCCGCCAGTGCCTCCGGGCCGAGCCCGCGGTGCCGGGCGGCGCTGGCGGTGAGCCGTTCCAGCCCCACGTCGATGTCCTCGCCGCGCCGCTCGATGAGGCCGTCGGTGTAGAGCACCAGGGTGGCGCCCGGCCGGTACCCGGCGGCCGCCTCGGAGCGCGGGATCCCGTTCTCCCAGGCGCCGAGCGGCGGGTCGGTGGCCCCGTCGAGCACCTGGACGGAACCGTCCGCGTGGACGAGCACCGGCGGCGGGTGCCCGGCGCTGCTGTAACGGACGGTGCGGGTGGAGCGGTCGACGACGGTCTGCACCGCGGTCGTCGACAGCGCGCCCTCGACGGTCACCGCGTAGCGGGCCAGGGTCTTCAGCGCCTGCGCCGGCTGCCGGGTGGCGCGCAGGGCGGCGTTGAGCGCGCTGTGCAGCCGGCCCGTGATCCCGGCCGCCTCCAGTCCGTGGCCGACCACGTCGCCGACCGCGACACCGAGCAGCGACCGGTCCAGGTCGACCAGGTCGTACCAGTCCCCGCACACGTTCAGCGTCCGGGTCGCGGGCCGGTAGCGGACCGCCGCGAAGGAGCGGTACGCAGGAGGCACGGCGGGCAGCAGCGACCGCTGCAGGCTCAGCGCCACCTCGCGCTCGCGGGCGTGCGCCTGCCGCAGCTCCTCGTTGAGGTCGGCGAGCTCCTGCGCCCGGGCCAGCAGGTCCGCCGCCATGTGCGCCTCCCGGGTGAGGCCGGTCAGCACCGTGCCGTCTGCCGGGCCGCGGCCGTCGAGGATGCTCCGCACCAGGGCGGTGACCTCCTCGACCCGGTGCACGATCGCGACCACCTCGCCGTCCGGGCCCAGCACCGGTGCGTTCAGCGTGCTCCAGTACCGTTCCTCGAACACCCCCGGCCGGTCGGTGTGGTCGACTCCGTACCTCTGCAGCGGCATGCTGTCGCTCTGCCGGGTGGTGAGCACCCGCTGCAGCGAGGCGCGCAGCGGGACGGCCCCGGTTGCCTCGCCGTGCGCCGGGTCACCGGGGAAGACGTCGAACAGCAGGCGGCCCACCAGCTCCGCGCGGCTGCGGCCGGACACCCGCAGGTAGGCCTCGTTGGCGTCCGCCATCACCAGGCCGGGGGTCAGGACGAGCATGGGGCTGGGCGTCGCCCGGAACGCCGCCCCGTAGTCCACAGCCGGCGCGTCCACACCGCTCCTCGGTCGTGATCATCCCGTGGGGTGCCCTCAATCTACGCCCGTCATGTGGGTCCCGCCCGGTGCCCCGCCGCCGCCCGGACGCCGTGCCGGAGCCGGTGGAGCACCGTGGTCTGCGGAGCGCCGACGGTGCCGGGACCGGCGACACCCCTTGGTCGAGGGGCGCCGCCGGTCCCGGGCCGGTTCAGCCGGCCGCCGCGTCCGGGGCGTGCCAGGTCGCCCGGACGAGCTCCCGTTCCGCCGCCGTGAGGTGGAGGGCCGCAGCCAGCCACTGCTCGGCGTAGCGGTCGGCACTCGGGTCGCCGAGCCGGCCGAAGACGTCCCGCTGCCGGCGGTCGGCCTCCTCGGCGAGGGCCGTGGACAGCTCGGCCGCCGCCCGGAAGCCGGTGCGTCGCAGTGCCGCGGCGTCCGTCCGGGCGCCGCCGCTGCGGGCCGCCTCGGCGACCGCGCGTCGTCCGCCCGCGACCGCCAGCTCGACCTGGCGGCGGACCCGCCACAGCGGCGAGTCGCCCAGCGGGTCGGGCCCCGCGGACACCGGCCCCGGCAGCCGGGGTCCGTCCCCGTCCTGGGCGGGCACGTGCGTGCCCTGGAGCAGGTCGTAGCCGAGGTCGGCCCGGCCCTGCCACTCGGCCGGCAGCCGCAGCGTGTACGCGGCCCCGGCGACGGGTGCCACCGCCAGCGGACGCAGGGTGGCGGCCCGGTCCGGGTCGACCCGGGCGAGCACCCGCAGCCGCAGGCCGGGGTGGGCGCCGATCCGGGTCAGGTTGGCGGTGTGCGCCAGGTCCGGGTGGCGGTTGACGGCGACCAGGCGGACGAGCGGGCCGTGCGGCTCGCCGGTGCTCCCGTCCACCTCACGGGCGAGCACGCTGTCGGCGGACGCGCCGAGCACCACCAGCTCGCAGCCGACCGGCCGGCGCAGCAGCTCGGTCTGCTCCGGGTCGGCCAGCGGGCCGTCGGCGAGCCGCTCGGCGACGGCCTCCGCCAGCGGGCGGGCGAACAGCTCCGCGAGCGGGCCGGAGCCCCAGTCCATCCCGCCCACCGGATTGGCCCGGACCCCGCGGCCCGAGCCGAGCCGGCCGTCCGCGGACACGGTGGCGCCCGAGATCAGCAGGCCACCGCGGGACAGCTGGGAGTGGTCCAGGGCCGCCGCGCCGACCGAGACCGGTGCGGTGCCCGCGCCGCGGGCGCGGGACGGCCCGCCGGGCTTGATGTCGGCGATCGACACCCAGCGGCCGTCCTCGGTGACCAGGTGCGTCACCACGCCGCCGTACCCGGTGGCGGTCAGCACCGGCTCGCGGCAGACGCCGTGCACCCGCAGCGCGCCGCCCGGCTTGTACGCCCGGCGGGCGGTGCCGAGCACCGCCCGGTCGGCCGGGCTGGACCGCAGCAGCGCCGTGGTGAGCAGCAGTTCGCGCAGTGCCGCCGCGAGGTCGGCGGTGCGGTGGCTGCTGTAGCGGGCGCGGGCACTGCGCAGTCCGCGGACGACCCGCAGCGCGGCCGCCTCGGCCCGGTGCAGGTCGGCCAGCCGCGCGGTGTGCGCGGCCCGCAGCAGCTCCGCCTGCGGGACGGCCCCGGCCGCGGGCACGCCTGCGGCGAGCGCCGCCGCGGCGGCCGCCCACAGTCCGGCGGCGGCCTGCACCTGGGCGGGCGTCGGCTCGACGGTGGCGGGCAGCTCCGGGGCGGTGGCCGGGGCGGGTTCGGCCCCGGTCGTCCCCGCGGCCGCCGTCGCCGCCGGAGCCGCATCCGGCTCGGCCTGCTCCGCGGGCCCGGCCGGTGCCGCGGCCCCGGCGGCGGGCGGGTCGGCGATCGGGCAGCAGCCGAGCACCGCCGCCCGGTGCAGGCAGCGCGGGGCGAGCAGACAACTGCACCGCGCCTGCCCCTCCTCGGTCACCGTGCCGTCCGGGCCGGGCAGCAGGGTGACCACGGCGTCCTCGCCGCAGCGGACGCCGACGCCCGGTCCGTCCGCCGCGGGGGCGACGGGCAGGGCGGCGTACTGCTCGATCGCCGCGTCGAGCTTCTTGCGCAGACGGGACGTCAGCGACTCCACCGCGGCCGCGAGCACCTCGGGTGCGACGGGCGGCAGCTGGAGGTCCTCGGCAGCGGTCATCGCCTGTACTCCGGTCATCGGGCCTCCCCGCGGAGGCGGTCGCCGACCCAGCGGGCGAGGGCGAGGGGACTGAGGGCGGCCACCGGCATGCCGGCGGCGACGAGCTGACGGGCGACCGGCACCGAGTACCGCGGGGTCCCGGTGTCGTCCAGTGCCGCGCAGCCCATCAGGTGCACCCCGGACGAGGCCAGCGCCCGCACCTCCCCGAGCAGGCCGCCCAGCGGGTAGCCCTCCTCGAAGTCGCTGACGACCGCGACCAGCGTCCGGCTGGGCACGGTGACCAGGGAACGGGCGTGCGCCAGTGCGGCGGCGATGTGCGTGCCGCCGCCGACCTTGACCTCCAGCAGCAGCGACAGCGGGTCGGAGACCCGCTCCGTCAGGTCGGCGACCTGCGTGGAGAAGGCTAGGAAGTGCGTCGACAGGGTCGGCACGCCGCCCAGCACCGCCGCGGTGAGCGCGGACCAGATGACCGAGGCCTCCATGGAGCCGGAGACGTCGACCACCAGGATCAGCCGCCAGTCGGCCTCCCGCCGCGAGCGGGTGCTGAACACCGGCTGCTCGGGTACGACGACCGTCCGGCCGTCGTCCAGGCGGCGGGTGTGCGCCAGGTTGGCCCGCAGGGTCCGCGGCAGGTCGATCCGGCCGCCGGGGCGGCGGGTCGGCCGCGGGGTGGCCAGGCCGGTGAGGGCGGGCCGGAGCCGGGTGGCGAGCTCGCGGGCGAGCTCGTCGACCAGGCGGCGCACCAGCGGGCGCAGCCGGTTCAGCTGGTGCTCGGGCATGCCGCCGGCCAGGTTGAGCACCGAGGTCAGCAGCTCCATCGACGGCCGGACGGACGCCGGGTCGAGCTCGGCGAGCACGTCGGTGCGGCCGGAGTCCGCGGCGGCGGCGAGCACCTCCTCGCGGACGTCCGCGCCGAACAGCGCCTCCAGCTCCTCCGACCACTCGCGGGCGGTCGGGAAGGACGCCTCCTGGCCGCCGCCGCTGCCGGAGCCGCCGTCGAGGTCGGCGGCGCCCTCGCCGCGGCCGCGACCGTACAGCTCGTCCAGTGCCTGGGCGTAGCGGCGGGCGCCGTCGGGCAGCCGCTCCGGCTCGCGGCCGAGCAGCAGCCGCCACCGGTCGGCCGCCGACAGCCGGGCCTCGGCCGCGGCGTCGGCAGCGGTGCCCGCGGTCTCCACCGGGGGAGCCTCGGGCTCGTCGGGCGCCGGAGTGGCGGCCGGGGCCGGGGCCGGGACCGTGGTGCCGGTGCCGGGCAGGCCGAGGGCGGCGAGCGCCTCGGCGGCAGCGGTGTCCGCGGCCGTCCAGAGCGCGAGCAGTCCGGCCGGGGCGGCGAGCGTCAGGTCGGGGCGCTCGCCGAGCCGTTCGGCGACGGTGTCCAGCAGCCGGCCGCGGCCGGCGGGGCTGAGCGCGTCGAAGCCGGCCCGCAGGGCGGGCAGCCGGTCCAGGAAACCGCGGTCGGGCAGCGCGTCGATCCGTTCCAGCAGCGGGCCGAGCGCGTCCGGTGCGTACTGGAGCAGCGGCCCGCCGGCCGTCAGCAGGCCGGTGAGCAGCCGGGCGAGCCGGCGGCGGCCCTCGGGATCGGCGGCGGCGTCGACCCAGCCGGCGGCGCGGGCGCCGAGGCGGTCCGCGGTGTCCAGGTCGAGCAGCACCCGCGCGGCGAGCGCGGCGCCCTGGACGAGCGGGGAGCCGGTGCGGGCGAGTTCGGCGAGGGCGTCGTCCATCCGCAGGCCGAGCCGGTGGTCGCCGGCCCGGGTGGCGAGGGCGACCAGGGCGGTGGCGTCCGCCGGGTCCTCGCTGCCGGCCAGTCCGGGCAGGCCGCGGACGGCCGCGTCCAGCAGGACGGTGGCGAGTTCGGCGGCCCGCTCCCGGCTCCGCTCGGTGGTGCCGGGCAGGTGGGCGAGCCGCAGCGCCTCCAACAGGTCCAGCGCGTCGAGGAGTTCCGGCAGGGTCGCGGAGGCGGGCAGCAACTGCTCGGCCTCGGCGAGCCGTTCGGCGACCAGCGCGGGCAGGTCGCAGCGGGCCGCGGCGCGCAGCCCCTCCAGCAGCTGGGTGCAGGTCGGTCCGCCGTCCGCGGACTGCCGGCGGGCGGTCTCCCGCAGGGTGCCGGCGGCGGCGAGTTCGGCGGTGACGCCGCGGACGCCGGCCAGGTCGAGCCGGGCGGCCGCGGACGGCGTCCAGGCGATCCGCCAGCGGGTGCTGAGCGCGGAGCCGTCGCCGGTGCCGGAGACCTCGATCTGCTTGCCGTAGCCGATCCCGCAGACCGCGAGGCGCTGCAGCAGCACCTCGCGGCGCCCGTCCAGCGGGGAGCGCAGCGGGTCGAGGCGCAGCTCGCGGGAGTCCGGGTCCTCCGGGTCGGGCAGGCGCAGGGCGGCGAGCTCGGCCTCGACGGACGGGCCGAGGCCGGAGCGCGGGGTGCCCGGGGCGAGCCGGCCGCGGTCGGCGCCGACCAGCACCGCCTCCAGCGCCTTGGCGAGCGCCCGGCCGCGGCCGAGCGGCTCGCCCTGGCCGAGGACGGCGGTGACGGCCTCCAGCAGTTCGCCGCGGCCGGGCGCGGGCAGGCCGCGCAGCCGGGCGAGGTCGCCGGCCAGCCGCAGGGTCTCGGCGGCCTCGCCGGTGCCGGCCGGGTGTCCGGCCTTCCGCAGCTCCCGGCAGATGTCGGTGATCGCCCGGGCGGCGGCCGCCTCGACCTGCTCCGGGTCGCCCTGGGCGGTGAGCACGGCCTGCTGCCACTTGGGGTCGCGGATGCCCGCCGGATAACCGGAGCGGGCGTCCAGCAGGTCGAAGGTGTACGGGACGAGCGAGGTGACCGGACCGCCCTCGGCCGGGGCCTCGGGCGCGTCCTCCGCCACCTCCGCCGCGGTCTCCTCCAGGGCGGTCAGCGCCGGTCCGTGGAAGGCGCCGACGACCGCGGCGACCCGGCGTCCGCCGGCCGCCGCCGCGGCGATCACCCGGCGCATGTGCGCCTCGCGGGCGAGGTCCCCGGCGGGCACGCCGCCGCGTCCGGCGGCGTCGCGGCGCAGCGCCCAGCCGACGGCCAGGGCGGCACGGCGGACGGCCTCCGGCTCGCTGCCGGGGGCCCGCACCTCGACGGAGCGGTCCCACAGGTCGTCGCCCTCGCGGCCGGTGCCGGCCGCCTCCAGCGCGTCGGCGTAGGCCGGCGCGGCCGGACGGCCGCCGGGCGCGTCGGCCGCCCTGGACGGCGCCCAGCCCTTGTCGGCGAGCGGCAGGTCGCAGCAGCGCACCTCGACGCCGTGCTCGCGGGCCCAGCGCAGGGCGGCGAGCTCGGGCGAGAAGTCCGCGAACGGGTAGAAGCCGAGGTGCCCGCCCTCGTCGGCCCCGGCGAGGGCGACGGGGGCGACGGTGCCCGGGTCGGCGAGGTGCGGCAGCCAGCGCTGGAAGTCGGCGGGCAACTCGACGCAGACCACCTGCGGGTCGGCCTTGTCGAGCAGCGCCGGCACCACCGCGGCGAGCGCCGGGCTGTGGTGCCGGACACCGATCAGGTGGGGCCGGGCGGAGGCGGCGAGCGCCTCCACCGCCTCCCGCGGGTCCGCGGTGTCCGCCGGGGGGTTCCCGGCGGTGCCCACGGTGGTGTCCTCGGTGGTACGGGGGTCGGTCACCGCAGGTTCTCCCGCAGGTCCCACAGGCGGCGCCACATCGCGGAGCCGTCCTCGGCGCGGCGGCGCACCGGGCCGTCCCAGTAGCCGAGCAGGCGGCCGTGGTCGGCCGGGTCGTCCTTGCGGACGGCGCCGAGCAGGTGGCCCGGGACCAGGTCGAGGACGTCGCCGCCGGGCAGGTAGGCGCGGGCCAGGCCCAGCGAGGCGGCGACGTGCACGGCCTCCGCGGTGGACATCACGGTGCCGGGCCGCTCGACGTCCCAGCCCTCGGCGGAGCGGCCGGTGCGCAGGTCGCGGAAGACGGTGACCAGCACGTCGAGGACGGCGTCGTCGACGCCGAACGCGGCACCGGCGCGCTGCACGGCGGCGGTGGCCTGGGTGCGGACGAGTTCGGTCTCCGCGCCGGCGTCGGCGATCGGGTGCACCGTCTCGAAGTTGAAGCGGCGCTTGAGGGCGGCGGACATCTCGGAGACGCCGCGGTCGCGCAGGTTCGCGGTGGCGATCACGGTGAAGCCGGGGACGGCGGCGACGGTCGCGTCCGCGGTGCCGGCGAGCTCCGGGACGCTGACCCGGCGGTCGGAGAGGATCGACACCAGCGCGTCCTGCACCTCGGGCAGGCAGCGGGTGACCTCCTCGATCCGGGCCACCCGGCTGGTGCGCATCGCGGTCATCACCGGCGAGGCGACCAGCGCCTGCGGGGTGGGGCCCTGGGCGAGCAGCAGCGCGTAGTTCCAGCCGTAGCGGAAGGCGTCCTCGGTGGTGCCGGCGGTGCCCTGCACGGTCAGTTCGCTGGTGCCGCTGACCGCGGCGGACAGCAGCTCGGAGAGCATCGACTTGGCGGTGCCGGGCTCGCCGACGAGCAGCAGGCCGCGCTCGCCCGCCAGGGTGACCACGCAGCGCTCGACCAGGGCGCGCTCGCCGACGAACTTCGGCGCGACGACCAGCTTGGCGGGCAGCGCGCCGTCCTTGCGGCGCTTCGGCGGCAGGGCGAGCGCCTCGCCGTCGCTGCCGCACACGAAGGTGACCACCGCGGCCGGGGTCAGCGCCCAGCCGGGCGGGCGGGGGCCCTCGTCGTACGCGGCGAGGAAGGCGAGCTCCTGGGCGTACCGCTCCTCGGCGGGCAGGATCTGCCGGGCCTGCGGGGCGGCCTGATCGGTCGTCGGCTCGGAGAGGTCGGTCGGGGTCGTCGGAGACACGGTGTCGATCCTTCGGTCCGGGGAAAGGGGAACAACGGGTGGGGCCGGGGGCGCGGCGGTGTGCCGCACCCCCGGGGGCTGCCGGCGCTCGGTCAGCGGCGGCGGCCGCGGCGGGCCTTGGGCGCCTTCAGTTCGCCGAAGCGGGGCAGGTCGCCGTCGAGCAGGCGCTGCCAGGCCCGGCGGTAGAGCTCCGCGGCCGGCTCGGCCGGCAGCAGCACGCCGAGCGCGGTGGAGCCGCCGCCGAGCAGCGGGAGCTTCCAGGTCTCCAGCGGCAGGTGCGGGCTGCGCTGCTCCGTCCAGCCGCCGGGCAGGAAGAGCGTCCGGCCGGCACGGGTGCGGGAGGCCTGCACGACCAGGTCGGTCGCGGCGAGCTCGGCCCGGGCCGCCTTCAGCCGGGCCGGCTTCCAGCCCGTCCAGCGGGCGGTGTTGCGGTCCGTCGGGTCGGGCATGGCCAGCAGCATCAGGTACAGCGCGGCGGCGTCCGCGCCGAGGCCGTGCCGGGCGGCGGCCTCCTCGACGAGGTCGGGCACCGAGCGGGACGGGTCCTGCGGCCACCAGGTGCCGTCCGCACCGCGCTCGCCGGCCGCCGGGTCGCCCGGGTCGCCGAGCAGCGCCTCGAAGCCGGGCGAGCGGACGGCCTTCAGCGCCGCCTCCGCCGGGAAGGGCTCGCCGGCGTTCTCCCGCAGCGCGGGCAGGTACGGGTCCTCGCCGGCCGCGTCCAGCAGGGCGGTGCGGATGCCCGGCGCGGGCTGGCTGTCGTGGGTCGCCATGACGACCGCGCCGTACCGCTCGTAGCCCTCGCCGACCTCGGTCGGCGCGCCGGCGACCTTGCGGAAGCTCGGCAGGCTGACGTAGCGGCCCAGGTCGAGCATCAGCCCCGGGTGGGAGAGCCGGTCGCGGACGGCGGCCAGCGCGGCGGGCAGCGAGGCCCGCAGCGGGTCGCCGGCGGGCAGCCGGTGGGCCAGCCACCCGGCCATCGCCACCGCGCCGACCAGCGTCGCGGCGGTGAAGCCGGAGCCCGGCTCGACCGGCACCACCCGGTCCCGCTGCACGTGCCACTCCAGGTCCGTCGTCAGGTCCTTCGAAGCGGCCGGGTCCAGGACGGCGCCCAGCGCCGCACGGGACGCCCAGCCGGTGCGGACCGCGCGGACGGCCTCCGCGAGCAGCGCCTCCGGGACGGCGACGCGACGGCCCAGCTTCTCGTTCCACACCGCCGCGGCGGCCTCGACGTCCGGGCCCACCGTCCAGAGCAGCGCCGGGTCGGCGGGCACCAGGGCGGTGAGCAGCCGGCGCCGGGTGGCGGCGCCCAGCGAGCGCAGCTCGTCCCGGGCGACCGCCGCGTCGGCGACCTTCAGCCCGAGCAGCGCCCGGGTGTCGGCGGGCAGGAAGTTGCGCTCCCACTTCTCGACCTGCGGCAGGCCGGCCACCACCAGGGCGGCCATGGTGCCGGTGACACCGGTGAGTTCGGCGAACCGCTCGGCGGCCTCCGGGAACCACGGGGCGGGTTCGCGGTCCGCGGCGTACGCCAGCAGCGCGGCCGCCCGGTCGTTCCCGGCGCCCTCCAGCGGCTCGCAGGAGAGCAGGGTGTACGGCGCCGGCGCCTCGAAGCGGCCGGACGGGTCGTGGAAGAGCACGGTCGACTCGGTGTCGCCGTTGGCCGCCACGTCGCCGTCGACGAACAGCAGGAACGCGCCGCCGCCGAGCGGCAGCAGCATGTCGCGGTCGCCGTTGCGGGTCGAGCCGTCGCGGTCGGCCAGGTGGACGGCCCCGACGTGCAGCCTGGCGGTGCGCCAGTGCGCCGTCCCCGTCGGGTCGGTGAGGCCCACCCCGGACAGCACCTCGAACAGGCCGCGCAGCGCCGCGCGGTCCTCGGGGGTGCTGGTGGCGGACACCGCGCGCAACGCGGTCGCCGCGGTCAGCCGGGGCAGCTGCTCCCAGTCCACCCGCACGTACGGGGTCTCCGTGGCGTCCAGGTGCACCGTGCCCGGGGCCGCGGCCTCGGCGTCGGGGGAGGCCGCCCGGGCCAGGAAGCGCACCTGCTCGGCGGTGTAGCGGCTCTGCTGGGTGTTGTACCAGTTGGACGCCATGCCGAGACCGCTGAGCGCCGTCTGCAGCTCCTGGTCGCCGGGGCCGGGGGCCTCCTCGACCGGGGCGGCGCCGCCGGAGAGCTCCAGCTCCAGGCGCTCGGCGACGGCGGTGAGCCGCTGCTGCGGGGCGGCGGCGTAGCGCAGCAGTCCGGCGATGCCGGCCAGCAGCCGCTCGTCGGTGACCTCCGGCAGGATCGCGCGGATCGCCGCGGTGAGCTCCGCGGGGCGCTGAGGGTCGTCCTCGGCGGCGGCCTTGAGCAGGGCGGCGGCCGTGCCGTCGTCGAGCCGGCGCAGCGCGGCGGAGCCCTGCGGGTCGCGCGGCTGCAGATAGTGCCAGTAGCGCAGCGGCGGCAGGATCAGGGTGCCCTCGGCGAACACGCCCGGGACGTCGTCGGTGCGGACGGTCGCGGTGGTGGCGCCGTCCGCGTCGACCAGCCGGACGCCGTAGGTGCCGTCCCGGACGACGGCCTGCGGCCGGTCGGCGCCGGGGAACTGCACCAGGCGCAGCGGGCAGCCCCGGCCGGGCGGCAGGGTGATGCCGCGTCCGGCGAGGTCCTCGCCGCGGTGCGAGCCGTCGGGCAGGGTGAGGGTGCGCCAGCCGAGCAGGCCGTCCACCGGCGCGCCGGAGGGGGTGGTGTCACCGGTCGGCGCGGGCATCACCCAGCCGCCGCAGGCCTTGCTGCCCGCCGGGGCGTCCTGCAGCGCGTCGGCGAGGAAGGCGGGGTCGGCGGCCCGGCCGACGGTGTCGGTCGCCGGGTCGTACTCGTGCCAGGTGTAGGGGGCGTCGCCGCCCGGGTCGGCCCACACCCAGAAGGAGCGGCCGTCGCCGATGATCCGGCGCTCGCCGGGCAGCGCGGTGTCCCCGGCGTGCACGGCGCCCTTGCCACCGGTGCGCCCGCCGCCGTCGAGCGGCAGGCTGTGGCTGTTCAGCGAGCCCAGCCAGTAGGTGCGGGTGCCGCGCCGGGAGGTGTTCTCAGGCATGGTGAACACGCGGTCCGCGGCGGTGTGCCAGTAGCCGAGGAAGCGGCGGTTGTTGGCCTGCGACTGCCAGTGGACGAGCAGCGAGCCGTCCACGTAGTGGAAGCCGGTCTCGGAGGAGTCCCCGGCGGGGATCC
Source organism: Kitasatospora sp. NPDC085895 (assembly GCF_040702125.1). NCBI lineage: Bacteria > Bacillati > Actinomycetota > Actinomycetes > Kitasatosporales > Streptomycetaceae > Kitasatospora > Kitasatospora sp. NPDC085895. Next base: position 32,092 of record NZ_JBFBJY010000068.1, read on the forward strand.
GCAGGTCGTGGCGGAGCACGGTGCCGTCGGCGCCGAGCACCCGGGCCTGCGAGGGACCGGCCGCGATCAGGTGCGGCCAGGCGTCGGCGACGACGATGTCGTCGACGTCCTTGCGGGCGACGAGCTCCGCGGCGGCCTCGTCCCAGGCGGGCCAGCCCAGCTCGTCGATCACGCCGGCGCGCAGCGAACGGGCGACCACCGCCGACAGGTCGGTGGAGGCCGCGGCGCGGACCTCCTCCTCCGCCAGCACCAGCACCTCGCCCGGCAGCCAGCCGAGCTTCTGGAAGGCGTTCGGCAGGTCGGGCAGGCCGGCGGCGCGGGGCTGCCGGGCGACGCCGGCCATCCACTCGGCGAGCATCGGCCGGCCGCCCGGCGAGCTCGCCAGCAGGGCGAAGGCACGCCGGCCGTCGACGTCGTTGTTGATCCGGTCGGCGCCGTTGCGGAACGCCGGCCGGAAGCGCGGGTCGGCCTCCAGCGCGGTCAGGTCGCGCTGCTCGTCCTCCTGCGCCCAGACGTCCAGCCGCAGCGCGGTGTGCTCGGCCGGGTCGGCGACCGGCACGCCGAGGGCGAGCAGGGTGTCCAGCAGGTTGACGTCGGTCTCGGTGACGCGCACGGCGGTGCCGGCCGCCAGGTGCTCGGCGCGCAGGCGCTCCGCGGCCCGCTCGACCAGCGGCAGCAACGCGGGTATCCGGGCGCGGGTGCCCCAGCGGTGGTTGCGCCAGCCGAGGAAGCGCTCGAACCAGCCGGCGGTGCCGTCCGCCGGGCGCTCCTCGTCCGGCACGTCCTCGTAGAGGCCGGCGGCCGCGCCCGACTCGACGAGGACGTCCAGCCACAGGCCCGACAGCTCGGGGTCGTACCCGGTCGGCATCAGGTCGAGCAGCCGGCCGCGGGCGGACGGCGTGCGGCCGAGCGCCACCAGGGCGTCGCGGTGGCGCTTCCACCAGCCGGCGGCGGCGCGCAGCGTGGCGGGCAGCGTCAGCAGCTCGTCCAGGTAGGCGGCCTCGGCGGCCTCCGGGTCGGCGCCGGCCGCGCGGGCCAGCCGGCGCAGGTCGGTGGCCATCACGGCGGACGGCTCCAGGCCGCCCGCGGTGCGCCGCACGCACAGCCGGCGGAAGCGGTCGAAGGCCTCCGCGGCGGGCACCCGGGCGCTCAGCTCCTTGGCGTACCCGGACAGCACCTTGACGGGCAGTGCGCCGGCCAGCGCGAACTCCAGGAAGACCGCGTCGAGGCGCTGCTCGTCCAGGACGAGGCCGTGCTGCGCCTCGGCCTTGCGGGCGCGGGCGAACATCTGGGCGGCGAACTGGCTGTTCTCGGCGCCGAGGAAGACCCGGCCGGCCTGCTCGTAGTAGGTCGGCAGGAAGTGCGGCACCGCCTCGGCCAGCCGCTCGGCGAGCTGCTGGTAGGCCTCCAGGGCGGCCTTCGGGCGGGAGGCGGCCTGCTTGGCGATCCGCTCCAGCTCGGGCACGATGCCCAGCGCGTGGTGGCCGTCCTCCGGGTGGTGGGCGAGCACCCACTCCGGGAAGCCCAGGGCCTGGCGCAGCCCGAGGCCGACCTCGGCCGGCTCGGCGTCCGGCTGCAGGCCGAGGAAGCCCACGGCCTGGTCCTCGGCGGCGCCCAGCTCGGCGGGCACCAGCCGCACCACGATCCGGCCGTCCAGGCCGGGGTGGCGGTAGGTGCGGGCGGTCAGCGGCACCGCCCGCTCGCCGGCGCCGGCGGTGCCGGGCGGCAGCACGGCCCCGGCCTGCAGCAGCTCGGCGGCCTGCTCCTCGGTCATCGTGCGGCCCGTCCCCGTGTCCTCGTGCGTGCTCATGCGTTCTTCCCCTCCTGGACCGTGCGGCCCGCGTACAGCGCGGCGGCCATCCGCATCCCCTCCGACCAGGCGACCGGCCCGACCTCGGGCAGCGTCAGCGCCCGGCCCTCGGTGTCGCGCCAGCACAGCGCGCCGGTCTCCGAATCGCCGTCCCAGTAGGGCTCGCCGATCCACACGGCCGGCTCGACCGTCCGCTCGCCGTCCCGGACCCGGATGGTGGCGTAGCCGCCGGAGACCCGGTAGCCGAGCGCGGTGGCGCGGGCGGCCAGGCCGAACCGCGACGGGAACCTGCCACCGGCGAAGTCCTTCACCTCGGTGGCCTTCTCCGCCACCTCGTCGGGCTTGCGGAAGGTCGCCCGGTGGATCTGGTCGACGCCCTGGACGACGCCGAGCTCGGCCGCGAACTCCCGCAGGTCCTCCAGGTCCTCCAGCAGCACCGGGTGCGGCAGGGTGACCGTGGCGGGGGAGATGCGGACGGTCTCGCCGTCCAGGTCGACGAGCCGCAGCTCGCCGTCGGCGGTGGCGTCGCGCAGGAAGCCCACCTCGTCCTCGCCGTCGCCGACGACCACCAGGTCACGCAGCGCGGCCTGCCAGGCCTCGTCCGGCCAGACCCGGGCGAGCAGCCCGGTCGGCACCGGCAGCGAGGACACCATCCAGGCGTCCACCTGCTCCCGGCAGGACGCCGCGTGGCGCTCCAGCCAGGTCGCGAACCGGCGCAGCCGGTCCGTCTCCGGGTGCTCCCGCACCGCCTTCGGCAGTGACTTCAGCTGCCTGCCCGCGGAGCGGCCGGACGTCGACCGCGCCGTCACCCGGCCCTCCACCAGGGCGACCTCGTACCCGTCGCCCGCCGCCACCCAACCCATTACGGCCCCACCTCGTGCTCTGCCAAGTCGTCGGAAACCCCCGCAGCCGACCGGGGGTCACAACACCCCGCCGCGGTGATGTCGGAAACCTAGCGCCACCCGCGGACAACGCGTCCCGCCGGGCGGTGCACGGGCCGCCGGGCGGCGCTCCGGCAGGGGTCGCGGAGGGAGACGGCGGGCCGGTCCGCGGGGTTGCGGCCGGCCGGCCGCGGTGTGCGGCGGGCCCGCGCACGGCCCGCGTCCGAGGGTTCGTCGCTGCACGCACCAGGCGGTCGCCGCCGCGCGGAGAACCCCGCCGCCGCCCGGCGCGCCGCCCGGCTACTGTGCCGCAGATCACATTGAACGGGGGGTGTCTGACGGCCCGTCACCCAGGGATCCCGAGGAGGGAACCGTGCACGCAGGACTCGACTCCGCGCGCCTGCTGCGCCTGATGGCGCGCACCGACGCCAGGCTCTGGGAGGTCCTCTTCCCGCACCTGCCGCTCACCGCCCGCGCCGTGTCCGACCTCAACCCGCAGCCGCTGCCGCCGGGAAGCTGCTCGGCGCCGCACTGAACGGCGGCTGACGCCACGCTGAACGGTGGCTGACGCCGCGACGGCCGCACGCCGCCCCGCGGGCCGGCCGTACGGCGCCCGCGCGGGCCGGTCAGCCGCTCGGAACGCGCCCGGCGGGCTCCCCGCCGGGTTCCGCCTGCCGGCTCAGCTCGGCGAGCTCGCGGCGCAGTTCGCGGACCTCGGCGGTGAGGTCCTGGATCGCCCGGTGGTTGAGGTGGTCCAGCCGGTCCTCCGCCTCGAACCGGGCCACGAACCAGGCCGCGATGTTGGCCGTCACCACACCGAGCAGCGCGATCCCCGACAGCATCAGCGCGACCGCCAGCAGCCGCCCGAGACCGGTGGTCGGCGTCAGGTCCCCGTAGCCCACCGTCGTCATGGTGGTGAACGACCACCAGAGCGCGTCGCCGAGGGTGCGGATGGACGCGTGCGGCGAGCTCCGCTCGATCTCCAGGATCGCCAGCGAACCGAACACCAGCAGACCCAGCACCACGCCCGCCACGTAGGTCGTCAGCCGCACCTGGGAGGCCATCCGCACCCGCTGGCCCGCCAGCAGCAGCGTCGACACCAGCCGCAGCAGCCGCAGCGGCTGCACCAGCGGCAGCAGCACCGAGGCGAGGTCCAGCGGGCTGCGGCGGACGAACTCCCAGCGGCGCTCCGCCAGCACCAGCCGGGTCGCGTAGTCCAGCGCGAAGACCGCCCACACCGCCCACTCGGCCCAGGCCGCCCCCTGCAGCACCCAGCCGGGCGCCTGCGGCGCGAGCACCGGCACCGCGTAGGCGACGGCGAACAGCACGGACAGCGCGATGAGCGGGAGCTGCGTGTGCCGCTCCCAGCGTTCGCGTCGGTTCGTCATGGCCGGCCTCCTCCACGGGCACGAGCTGCGGGGCCCGGGCCGGACCGCCGTGCCGCCCCGCGACACCGCACGGCGCACCCCCGGACGCCGGCGGCCGCCGCCGTGCCGGACGAACACCCTGGTCAACAGCCCCACAGGCATCCTCCCACGGCAGCGCGCCGCCGATCACCGCGATCGTCAGGGCCGAGCCGTCCCCGACTCCTGCACCCGCCCCTGCAACGTCCGGGACAGCTCCGCCACGCACGCCGCCAGCTGTGCCGTCGTCAGCTGCGTCGGATCGCCGCCGCACCCGCCGCCGGGCGCGGGCGCCTGCGCGGTGGGCGCCGGTGCGGACGGCGCGGGCGCCGTCGCCGAGGGCGCCGGGGTCGCGGGGGCCGGGGTCGGCTGCCCGCCGGGCGCGGTGATGCTGCCGTTCAGCGACACCAGGTTCGGCTTCACCGTGGCGTCGCCCGACAGGTCGATGTAGTCCTGGGTCTGCCCGTTGAAGTCCACGAACCCGCGCCACATGTCCCGGCCGAACGGGACGATCTCCTGCAAGGCCCCGCCCGCGCCGGCGCTGATGGTGATCGAGGTCTGCTGCGCCATGTACGACACCATCCGGCTCGCCAGCACGTCCAGGTTCACCGACGGGGCGTCGTCGCCGCGCACGTACACGTGCAGGTCGTTCAGGCCGCCGCCGGTCCGGTCCGCCTGCAGCACCGCGAAGGCCACCACCAGCTGCGAGGAGCTCTCCCGCGGCACCAGCGGCGTCACGTAGTACAGGTGGCCGTCCTTCTTCGACCGCAGCAGGAACTCGCCCGGGTTGTCCGCGTTCGTCGAGGCGGAGGTGTGGGAGTAGCCGAAGCCGCGGTCGTCCTTCGCGCCGCGCCCGCCCAGCCACTGCACCTCGTGGATCTGCGCGCGCACCACCGAGCCCGGGTACACCGCCCCCGGCAGCTCGCCCGGTGCGACCTCCTCGCGGTACGTCATGTCCGGCCTGCCGTCCGCCGAACCGCGCAGCACCAGCACCCCCGCCGGCTCCACCACGGTGCGCTGCATCCAGCCGATCTGCCGGGCCACCGAGATCACCACCACCGGTCGGGCCGTCCGCGGGTCCGGGCCGTCGCAGTACCCCCAGACGTCCTGCTCGCTGTAGACCAGCCCGGGGAACCGCTCGGCGAGCAGGTTGCGCAGGCTGTTGGCGCCCGTCCCGGAGAAGGCCCGGCCGAAGGCGCGGTCGCCGCCGAACGCGCAGGTGGCCACCGTGTTCGAGCGGCCGTCCCAGACCGCGACGCCCTCCATCGGCTGCTCGCCGGAGCCGTCCAGGAGGGCCGTCCACACCCCGCCGCCCTGCGAGGCGTCCGGCAGGTAATGCAGGCTGTGCCCCATCAGGTGCACCCCGGAGGCCAGACCGGCGCTGTCGGTGAGCGCCTTGGTCGCCGCCGCGTACGAGGCGGTGCGCGCCTCGAAGTCGAAGTCGGGCATCGGCGCGGTCTTCACGCAGGCCGGCACGTCGGCGGTGCCGACCAGGTCGCAGCGGCCGCCGTCGCCCGAGCGGGTGTGCTCGGTGACCGCCAGCACCGAACGCGGCACGGCCGATCCGCCGGCCGGGACGTCCAGCACCGTCGCCCGGGCGTAGTACCGGCCGGCGTCCTTGTCGTCGTCCCACATCCCGGTGCCCGCCCGCACCAGCGAACCCACCGTCGCGAGCACCACCACCGCCACTACGAGCCGCACCCGCCACCCGCGGAACCCGGCCCCCGACTCGTCCGCGACGAAGGCGACGCCCCACACCGTGCCGAGCAGCCCCACCGCCACCCACAGCCAGAACAGCGGGGCCGCGTCCAGCAGCCCGCCGTGCGGGAACAACTCCTGGTCGACCAGCAGCACGTAACTCTGGTCCTGCTGGCCGAACCCGCCGAACAGGAAGTGCTTCACCACCCACACCAGCAGGGCCACCAGCGGCATCCACAGCCACCAGGCGGCCAGCGCGAGCACCCCGCGCCGCACCACGCCCTTGCGGACATCACGCTTCGTCATGCCGTCCCCCCGTTCGTCCCCGTCGCCCGCCCCCGGTGCACGGGCCCCCGCAGCGTCCCTTCCCACCCCGCCCGCCGGGCAAGCCCGTCCGCGGAACGGACCCCCGCGCCGCCCGCCCCGCACGGTTGGTACGCTCCCGGTGAGCCGTGACTGGCGCGCAGGGATGGATTCGACCATCGGGGAGCGGCTCCGTGTCTCACGCTGTCGCCGTGCGCCTGGGCCGTCCGAGTCGTCACGAGGAGACAGCCTTGGCCACGCCCGGCTACCCCGCCGCACCCCACACCGCCGTCGACCCCACCGCGGGCACCGCCTTCCGCGCCGCCGTCGATGCCGTCCGCGCCGTCGAGCCCCGGGTCGCCGACGCCATCGGCGCCGAGATCCAGGACCAGCGCGCCTCCCTCAAGCTCATCGCCAGCGAGAACTACGCCTCCCCGGCGGTGCTGCTCGCCATGGGCAACTGGTTCAGCGACAAGTACGCCGAGGGCACCGTCGGCCGCCGCTTCTACGCCGGCTGCCGCAACGTCGACACCGTCGAGGCCCTCGCCGCGGAGCACGCCCGCGAACTCTTCGGCGCCGAACACGCCTACGTCCAGCCGCACTCCGGCATCGACGCCAACCTCGTCGCCTTCTGGGCCGTGCTCTCCCAGCGGGTCGAGAGCCCCGCCCTGCACCGCGCCGGCGTCCGCCAGGTCAACGACCTCACCGACGAGGACTGGGCCGAACTCCGCCGCGAACTCGGCAACCAGCGCCTGCTCGGCATGTCCCTGGACTCCGGCGGCCACCTCACCCACGGCTTCCGCCCCAACATCTCCGGCAAGATGTTCGACCAGCGCAGCTACGGCACCGACCCGGCCACCGGCCTCGTCGACTACGACGCGCTGCGCGCCACCGCCCGCGAGTTCCGCCCGCTCATCCTGGTCGCCGGCTACTCCGCCTACCCGCGGCTGGTCAACTTCCGCCTGATGCGCGAGATCGCCGACGAGGTCGGCGCCACCCTGATGGTCGACATGGCGCACTTCGCCGGCCTGGTCGCGGGCAAGGTCCTCACCGGCGACTTCGACCCGGTGCAGCACGCCCAGATCGTCACCACCACCACCCACAAGTCGCTCCGCGGCCCGCGCGGCGGCATGGTGCTGTGCACCTCCGAACTCGCCGAGCACGTCGACCGCGGCTGCCCGATGGTCCTCGGCGGCCCGCTCTCGCACGTGATGGCCGCCAAGGCCGTCGCCCTCGCCGAGGCCCGCCGCCCCGAGTTCCGCAGCTACGCGCAGCAGGTCGTCGACAACGCCCGGGCCCTCGCCGACGGCCTGCTGCGCCGCGGCGCCACCCTGGTCACCGGCGGCACCGACAACCACCTGGTGCTGATCGACGTCTCCGGCCACGGCCTGACCGGCCGCCAGGCCGAGGCCGCCCTGCTGGACTCCGGCGTGGTCACCAACCGCAACTCGGTGCCCGACGACCCGAACGGCGCCTGGTACACCTCCGGCGTCCGGATCGGCACCCCCGCGCTCACCACCCGCGGCCTCGGCACCGCCGAGATGGACGAGATCGCCGACCTCATCGACACCGCCCTGCGCGGCACCGCCCCGGCCACCACCGCCGCCGGCGCACCCTCCAAGGCCCAGTACGTGCTGGACCCCCAGGTCCGGGACGCCGTCGCCAAGCGCGCCGCCGACCTGCTCGCCGGCTTCCCGCTCTACCCGGGCCTCGACCTGGCCTGACACCCATCCTGCCCCGCGGCGGCCGGCCGTTGCCCGTTCCGGCCGGCCGCCGCGGGGTCCCGTGTCAGAGCTCCCCGTCGTCCACCGCGCCCGGCGCCATCGGCACCGTGCACCCGATCCACGCCCTCGGAGCCCGGTCGGCCGCCCACGGCGACGCCGTGCTGGCCGTCCAGGACCGCTTCGACCGTGCCCGCTCCGACCGGTCCGGCCCGGGCGGCGGAGGCCACCAGGACGTCCGGCCTTAAGCTGTGCCGACCGACGAAGGGGTGGTGGCCGTGCACAAGCAGTGGCCCGAAGGGCCGATGACCGAGCCCGCTGCGGTGCGGGTACTGCGCGACCGCGAGGCCGTGCGCACCGACCTGCCCGCCGCCCACCTCGGTCTCGCCGTGGTCCTCGCCGCAGCCGTCGGCGCCGGCCTGCTCGCCGGACCGCCGGCCGCGGCGGCGGTCCTCGGCCTCGTCCTGGCCCTCTTCCTGACCGCCCTCGCCACCTCCGCCGCCCGCGGCCACCGCCGCCGCGAGCTGCTCCGCCGCAGCTACCTCCGCACCTTCGGCTGGGCGACCCGGCTCTGACCGCCGACCCACGGATCCTCAGCTCCAGGTGTCGCCGGTCTCCAGCAGGACGGTGACCCCGTCCTGGGCGCTCTCCAGGGACAGGCAGAGCTCGTGGCGGTCGAGCAGCAGGCCGCGGGCGCGGCAGCCCTGCCATTTGCCCGGGTCGCCCGGGACGAGTGGCCAGCCGGTGGCGATCAGCCGGTCGTGCAGTCGGCGGGCCACCTCGTCACCGCCCTGGCCGGCGGTGCCCCGGACATGCAGTCGACGGCCGCAGTAGGTCGAGGAGCCGCCGCCGCAGCCCAGGTCCTCGTCGCCGGAGAGGGCCAGCCCGGTGGGCAGCGCGGGCAGTTCCGCCGCCGGGGGCACTTCGGCCGGGGGCCCTCCCAGCCCCAGGGCGAAGGCCCCCAGCACGCTCACCGTCCCCACCAGCACGGCGCAGGCCGCCGTCGCCGCGGTGCCGGCCGCCCTGCGGGGCCCGGTGGTACCCCGCCACGGCCGGTCGACCGCCAGGCCGGCCAGGAGAACCGCCGCGACGGCGATCCCGCCCGCCACCAGCGCGGTCAGCCGCAGCCCTGTCGGCGTCCACCGCTCCACTGCCGCGATCTGCAGCCCCGCGCACGCCGCCAGTGGCGCCGCCACGGACCACCGCACCCGGCCCGTCCCGGCGGCGGGCAGCCAGCACGCGAGTGGCACCAAGAAGATCATCAGCACGGTGGGCACTCTGCCCGATCGGGGGACGACAGGGAAGGGCTCCCGTGCCGGGACTCCCCCGGTGGGATGCGACCGGCCGTCAGGCCGGGGTCACCGGTGCCTGGAGTTCGGTGACCCAGTCGTTGCGGTCGGCCGGGCACTCCAGGGTGACTTCGCGGGGGTAGCCGGGGGCGTGGTGGCCGGTGGCGTCGATCCAGCGGGCGAGGGTCTGGGCGGTGGGGAGGACGGTGTCCATCGGGCCGCGGTGGACGATGGTCGCCGCCCGTTCGAGGGGCGGCAGGTCGAGCACGGTGACCTCGCCGTCCTGCAGCGGGGCGGAGACCTCGACGGCCGCGTGGACGACGATCCGGCCGCCGCCCTCCGGGGCGTCCTCGTAGTGGGCGATGCCGGGGCCGGTGGGGGTGATCCCGGCGACGGCCAGGCGCCGGAAGAGCTCGTCGTAGAGGGGGCCGATGACGGGCCCGACGTCCTCCGGCTCGTAACTCGCGGCGACGGCGGACAGTTCGGCCACCCGGACGGCCGGGACGTGCTTCAGGACGACGTCGTCAGTGGGCATGCGCCCCTCGCTCTCGATCGCTCGGAGCCTCGCCTCGACCTGGACCAGCCGCGCCGCAGCCGCGGTCACGGCGGCCTCGAGTTCGGCCCGCCGCAGCCGGAGCATGGCCCTCAGCTCCTCGGTGCCGACCTCCTCGTCCAGGATCGCCTGGACCTGCTGGAGGGTGAGACCGAGGTCCTTGAGCGCGATGACGCGGTTGAGGCGGGCGAGCTGCGCGGCCGTGTAGTGGCGGTAGCCGGTGACGGGGTCGACCCGGGCCGGGCGCAGCACGCCGATCGCGTCGTAGTGCCGCAGCATCCGGACCGAGACGCGGCCGTGCCGGGCGAAGTCTCCGATGGTGAACATGGTGTCTCCGAGTGCACCGCCTGACACGGTGTGAGGGTCAAGGCGTCGCCCGGCCCGTGGCGACGGGGGCTTCCGGCGGGCTCAGCGGCCGCCGGTGAGGGCCCGGCGGACGAGCGGGGCGTCGGCGGCCGTCGTCTCGATCCAGACCGGCCGCCCGGGGGAGGACTCGTAGCGGAGCACCGTCCGGGCCACCGCCGATGCCCAGCGGTCGGGTTTGGCCGCGGTGGCCACGACGACCGGGCCGCCGGTCGGGATCTCCACCGGGGGCGCCGCCCTGCCGAAGTCGAAGCGGACGGCCGCACCGCCCGGCTCGACGGTGAGCCGACCCGTGGAGGCGTCGTCCAGCAGCTCCAGCCGCGAGCGCAGCGCGAGCCGTCCGGGCACCCGGACGGGCGTGCCGCCGCCGAGCAGCGCACGGCGCCGCCGGGCACGGAGGCGGACGGCACCGGGGACCACCCGGTCGCGCACCAGGTCCACCACGAGCCGCACCGGAACGTCCACGGCCGGCACCTCCTCTCCGAGCCGCCCACCGTAGGACACCGGCCCGGTGGCCACGGCGGCGGGGCGGTGGTCCCTCATGGGCCGGATGACCGATGCGTTCCCCCTGCTCCCGGTCGGCGACCTGCTCGCCCCGAACGAGAGCGCCGTCCCCGGAGGCGGCGCGAGGGTACTCGGGATCGTCGCGCCGTTCCGGGCCTGAGGCGGGAATCGACAGGTCGGTTCGTCGACGACCTTTCAGCTCGGGCCCCTCTGTGCACGGTTCCGTGCGGAAGCGGTGATCGTTCCGTGCTGGATCGGAGCCCTCGCAGGGTGTGGGATGTGTGCCGTGGCGGCAACCGGCCGTCCGCGGTGCGCGTCCTTCCGGGCGGTGGCGTCCGGCGGGCTCCGACGGGCGCCGCGGGCCGGCGCCGTCCCGGTGGCCGGACCGACCGAACGAAAGGCCCTGTCGTGGACACTCGCCGTCGAGCTCTCGCCGTGCTGCTCGCCCTCGCCTCCCCGTTGGTGCTGGCCGGGTGCAACGGCGACGGCACCGGCACGGCCGGGGACGCCGTGGGGACGACCGCGGTCTCCGCCGCCCCCTCGGCCGCGGCCTCCGCTTCCACCGCCACCGTCTCCGCCTCGCCCGGGAAGAGCACCGGCGCGGTCACGCCCCCGGCCAAGACCTCCGCCAAGCCCACCCCGACGGCCACCCCCGGCGGGGGCGGGGGAGAGGTGGAGCACTGCGTCAACCCGATGCTGAGCGTGACCGCCTCGACCTCCGACGGTGCCGCCGGCACCATGGTGCAGCGCTTCGTGCTCACCAACGTGTCCTCGGCGCCCTGTTCGCTGACGGGACGGCCCACCCTCGCGCCGTACGCGCCCCCCGGCGCGCCGGCGCTGTCGGTGGCCGTGGGGGCGATCCCGGCCGGCTTCGGCGGGCTCGGCGGGAGCGGCGGCACACTGGTGCTCGCTCCGGGCGGCACCGCCGCGTTCTTCCTCAAGTGGAGCAACGTGCCGACCGGTGACGCGCCCTGCCCGAAGGCGGCCGGCTTCGCCTTCCGTGCGCCGTTGGACCCGCTGGCGGACGCCGACAAGAAGGTGCCGTTCGCCTTCCAGCCGTGCGGCGGGTCGGTGCAGGTCTCCCAGGTGCTGCCGGCCTCCGTCACCTCCTGACACCCGCGCCCGTCGGAACACCCGGAACACCCGCGGCCCCCGGCCTGCCCGGAGCGCCCGGCGTGCCCCGGCACGTCCGCGCGCTGTGCCACGGCATGGGGGGCTCCCGGGGGTGCGTCGACGGTGGGCGGTGGACGGCTCCGCCGCGAGGCCGGCCGAACAGGTGTGGACCACCGTGGCAGCGGCGGGCGGAGCCGGTCAAGACGTACCGCCGCGTAGCCTGCATCACATCCGCGACCGGCCGCAGTGCGCCCAAGGCCGGTAGCCCGAAGCATTTCTGACACCCCGTCGCATACCGACGGCCCGGCGTCCGCAGGGGCGGGCGCCGGGTTCCGGGCCGCTGCGGAGCGCGTCGGGGTGGTCACGCGGGGCAACGATTCGGTAACCGCGCTGGAGTCCGCGGTCGGGACTGGTCGAGACTTTCGCCCATTCGCCCGGCCGTCCCTGCACGTTTCGCCGCCCTCCTCGACCAGGAATGCGCGTGGCCGACCGGTTGTGGACTCCTCGCCGACACCCGGCGGGATTCCCGGGCGTCGCCCTGTCCCCGGCCCTGCCGCCCGTGCGGCACCACTCGAAGGCGATTCCCCATGGAACGACATCTGCCGCGCGCCTTAACCGCGGCGCTGGCCTGCTCCCTGACGCTCACCGCCTGTTCGGCGACGGGATTCGGATCCGGGGCGGCGGTCACCATCCGCATGGTCGCCGCCGATTACGGCGACAAGGACGCGAACAGTTCCCAGCACTACTGGAACAGGCTCGCCGCGGCCTTCACCGCCGCGAATCCCGACGTCCGGGTGGACGTCCGGGTGGTGAACTGGAACGACATCGACAAGCAGGTCAAGGAGATGATCCGCAGCGGCGACGTCCCCGACCTGCTGCAGACCGGCGGGTACGCCGACAAGGTCGCCGACGACCTGCTCTACAAGGCCTCCGACGTCCTGTCGATCGGCACCCAGGCGAATTTCCTGGATGGTTTCTCCAAGGCCGGACAGGTCGAGGGGATCCAGTACGGCATCCCGTTCGTCTCCTCGGCCCGCGCCTTCTTCTACAACAAGGCGATCTTCCGCCGGGCCGGCATCACCGAACCGCCGACCACCTGGGACGAACTGCGCAAGGACGCCCGGCGCATCAAGGACAAGGTGCCGGGCACCGTTCCGTACGCCCTTCCGCTCGGCCCGGAGGAGGCGCAGGCCGAAACGCTGATCTGGGAACTCGGGAACGACGGCGGATTCACCGACCGGTCGGGCCGCTACGCACTGGACGCCCCGCAGAACGCCGAGACCTTCAGCTGGCTGCGGAACGATCTCGTCACCCCCGGCCTCACCTATCCCGATCCCGCCCGCACCGACCGCCGGACGGCCTTCGCGGACTTCGCCGCCGGACGGGTGGCGATGCTCAACGGCCACCCGTCGCTCATCAAGCTCTCCGAGGACGGCGGGATCGACTACGGAATCGTCCCGATCCCCGGCCGGACGGGCCCGCTGAAGTCCACGCTCGGCGTCGCGGACTGGATGATGGCCTTCAAGAAGTGGGGGCACCGCAAGGAGATCAAGAAGTTCCTCGACTTCGTGTACACCGGCGAGAACACGCTGGAGTTCGACGAGGCGTACAACCTGATGCCCGTCACCCACGACACCCTGCAGGAGATGACCACGGGCGGCCGGCACCGCGACCTCGAACCGTTCCTCGCGCTGCTCCCGCAGGCGACCTTCTACCCCCTCGGCGACACCGGCTGGGACGCGATCTCCGCCGAGATCAAGAAGAACGCCGGCCTGGCCCTGCGCGGACCCGAGGACGTCCTGGGCGACCTGCAGAAGCAGGCGCTGTCGACCGGGCACCGGTAGGCCTTTGCGGGCGGCGCGCCCGGGGCGGGGACGGCGGAGGCCGCCCGGTCCGGGGTTCGGTCCCGGGCCGGGCGGCCCCGAACGGGTCGGGGAGCGGGCCTCAGACGAGCTCGATCTCCTCGAACAGGTCGTTGTCGGTCGCCGCGCCGGACAGCCACGCGGTCACGTAGGCCGTGCCCGGCTGCCATTCCGAGACGCCCGCCACGTAGGGGGTCGCGGCGAGGCGCACGACCACGTCCTGCGGCTCGCCGGTGCAGGTCACCATCGGAAGCTGCGGACCGGCGGCGTCCACCGAGCCGGTCACGCCCTGTATCGCGCGGACGAGCACGGCGCGGACGTCGCCGGCGGGGCAGGAGACCGAGACGGTGACGTCGACGGCGGCGCCGTCCTCGACGATCCGGCCGTCCACGATGCGGATGCTGCCCTCTCCGAGGGCGGAGGCCTGGGGAGCCGCGGCGGCGAGCGCACCGGTGGCGAGGACGGCCGCGAGGGCGGCCGTGCGGAGGGTCCGGGTCACGGACATGGGTCGATCCCTTTCATGATCGCGGAGACGGCCGCTCCGGGGAGGGGCGGCCCGCCGACCACCCTGGTCCGGGCCCCCGCCGGCGGCAACTCAGGCCGCACACGCTCTCACCCAGCGTGACTGAGCGGCGGAATGCGGGCGCCCGCACGGAAGCAACGTGTGCGGACTCCCGTCACCGGGCGCCCCGGCGGTGCAAGGGGATTGGAAGCGGCAGCGAAAGTTGCTGAAAAGCGTTGCCAGGGCGGAGGGGCGTTGCTAACTTCTGCGCACGCCGGCTCGGCGGATGCCCCCACCCTCATCGACCCGGAGCGACGCGTGCGCAGAAGCCTCCCCCTCATCGCGGCCACGATCTGCCTGTCCCTCAGCCTGACCGCCTGCGGCTCGGGTTCGTTCTTCGGCTCCGCCTCCGGCGCGACCCCGAACGGGACACTGGTGATCTGGGCCGACGAGAAGCGCGCCGAGGCGCTCAGACCCTTCGCGGACGCCTTCGCCGCCGCCCACGGCGCCAAGGCCGAGATCGTCGCCGTCACCGAGAACCAGCAGGAGAGGTTCGTCGAGGCGTCCAAGGCCGGCACCGGCCCGGACGTCATGATCGGCGCGCACGACTGGATCGGGAACCTCGTGCTGAACGGCTACATCGACCCCGTCCTGGTGCTCGACAACAAGATGGAGGACTACCTGGACGTCGCCCGCAGGGCGGTGATGTACAACGGCGAGTTCTACGGCATCCCCTACGCCGTCGAGAGCCTGGTGCTGTTCCGCAACACCGCGCTCGTCCCCGACGCCCCCGCGACCTTCGACGACCTGGTGGCCACCGGGGAGGAGCTCAGGAAGGCCGGCAAGGTGTCCCAGGCGGTCGGATACACCGTCAGCCAGGCGGACGGGAAGTCCGGCGACACGTACCACATGTACCCGCTGTTCAGCTCCGCCGGCGGCTACCTGTTCGGCGACGACGGGCGCGGCAACCCCAATCCGGCCGACCTCGGGGTCGGGCACCCCTCCTCGGTCGCCGCCATCGAGAAGATCGCGTCGCTGGGGGAGAAGGGGAAGGGGGTGCTGCGCCGCTCCTCCACCTCCGACAGCACCGCCGCCGCCTTCACCTCGGGGAAGACGCCCTTCCTGGTGTCCGGCCCGTGGCGGCTGGCGGACGTGCGGGCCGCCGGGACCAAGTACGCCGTCTCCCCGGTGCCCGGCTTCGAGGGCAACGGCCCCGCCCGGTCGTTCGTCGGCGTCCAGTCGTTCTTCGTCGCCAGCAAGGGGGCGCACAAGGAGCTCGCCCAGAAGTTCGTCCTCTCCACGCTCGGCTCCGTCGAACTCGCCGACGCCCTGTACAAGGCCGAGCCCCGCATGCCGGCCCTCAAGGAGGCCCTCGCCCACGCGCGCGCCGCCGACCCCGACCTCGCCGCGTTCGAGCAGGCCGCGAAGACCGGTGTGCCGCTGCCGTCGCTCCCCCAGATGTCCGCCGTCTGGGGACCGTTCAACGCCCTGCTCTACTCGGCGGTCAAGGGCGATCCGGTGGAGCCGGCCGTCGCCACGGCCGACCGGGCGATCCGGGCCCAGTTGCCCAGGTGACGGGCGCCCCTGCGGGGCCGGCCGGCCGGTCCTAGCCTGGTGGGGCGGGCGGCCGTCGACGGCCGCCCCCCCCCGCCGCACCCCCCCGGGCCCAC
>NZ_JBFBJY010000069.1:0-47644 GCF_040702125.1 Kitasatospora sp. NPDC085895
GGTCATGGCGTTGCAGACGGTCCGATCTGCGCCCACAGCGCGCCAGGTTCACTCCATCGCGATTTGCGCGCCCCCTTCTCCGTAGCAGGCCGTGAGGATATCTTTCACATGAGGTGCCTGGTTGCAAGCCTCGGAGATCAGTATTCCGGTATTGCTCGACAGCGCCTCGACAGAGCACGCCATCCCTATTTCCGGCGGCGTCCTTCGGCATCGACGCATTTCCATCCCTTCAGCGTTCGCCGATCGGCGAACTCCGGCGTGGTTGCCTCGGCGGCCCTCCGGCCACCCACGCGGCGGACCTTCACGGCCGAACAACTGCTCACCTGGCCCTCGACCCGCCGACGCCATTCCCATGGACCCGATCCGGAACGTCGCACCCCTTGACCTCGGCGCCGATGGCGCCAGATCCGACTGATAGTCAGACAAGAGAAAGGGACACGAAAATGATTCTCTCCCGATGGGGCAACCGGGCCGTCAAGGCGGCGGCAAGCCTCGCCCTCGGCGTCCTCCCGCTCGCTGCGTGGCCCGCCCCGGCCGCAGCAGGCTCCCACTCCGTGAGCCTGACGGTCGGACCGGTGCCCGTCCCGCAAGTCTCCGTCTCGGCGTGCGTCGACGCGTCGTGCGTCTCGACTCCGGCGCTCACCAGCGTGAAGCTCGCCACCACCGCGACCGTGACGAGCGGCCCGCTCCCCGCCGTCGTCCTCACCCCGGCCGCCTGCCCGAACGGCGGCCAGGGAGTCGCGGTCCAGGTGACCAGCCTTCAGCCCGTGACCGTCACCGTCAGCGGGACCGTCTCCGGTACGACCACCAGCGGCCCGGTCAGCATCCCCCTCGGGCCCGTCACCGAGACCATTCTCCCGGGCACCCCGGGTGTGCTCGTGTCCGCCTGTACGGACTGACACGCTCCGCACCGGGACGTCGGACGACCCATGAGCAAGGCAGCAGGCGGCCTGCTCGGCAACGTGAAGCCGAGCACAGCGGTCTGGCCGGCATCACCTGACCGACCACCTGGGTAGGCAGCAGGTGGCATCGCTGCCCACCCCCAGCGCACTTGGCCTCCACCGCAGTGGTGGAGGCCAAGTGCTGCGCCGTCCCCTCACCCGTGCGCCACTGCCCGGGGCGGACGTGGAAGCGGCGTTGGAGGGCGTTCCCGCTGGCCTCCAAGGAGAAGGTCGGCCGGGCCGGGATGGCGTCTCGTTCGGGCGCGGGTCAGTAGTTCGGCCGCCTGGCGACCAAGTGATCTTGTAAGAACTCGCGCGGATAGGTGGCAGGTCCGTCTGCGAGGTCGTGTGTCCCAGCGGTGCGTGGTCCACGCCCTACGGATCAGACTACGGACGGTGATGATCGTGTCGGCGAGGTCGAAGAAGGCGTCGATGACACCGGTGCAGCGCTCGTGGCAGCGGGCGAGCCGATGGAAGGCGTTCTGCCAGGCATGGGTGCGTTCCAGGGCTGATTCAAAGTCCCGGTGATCTCGCATCGGCCCTGTCCCGCCAGTACTGATTCCCCCTTCAGAACCCGGGACGCGATGAACAGTGCCAGCACGTTCTCGTCCACCCGGCTCTGGAACCTAACCGGCAACACGAACGCACCCGACCCACCCTCACCTGACCCATCCTCACCAGGCAGGACAGCGGCCTCTGCGCTACGCCCCTTCGTGCGCTTGCCGGACTTCTGCGGCACCGCCAAGGCCTCGACCACCTTCGCGTCGTGGCTGCGCAACGCATGTGAGTGGGTGGGGTGGTGTCAGCCGGTTGGTCAGCAGCTTGCAGATTGAGGGAAAGGGGGCTGCTGATCTCGGCTTCTGCTTAAAGATGCCGTGGATCTCTGCTGCCACGAGATGACCAATCCGCTGCTATGGCACGTGGGTTGTGCCTAGGAGCGTGGGTCAGTAACGGGCAGGTGCTCGGGCGGTCGCGGTCGGTGGGATCGGTCGTGGTCTCCCGGCATGTGTCTGTTGCGGCGGGTGGCCGGGCTCTCTCGGCCCGGGAAGCGGCCTGAGGGGCGGTGGCTGGGGCGGTCAGCCGATTGCCGCGGTGAGACGGACGGTTCCGGTGTGCCGGAAGATCTTGCGGAGGTTGTGGCAGGCGGCCAGCAGCCGCCACTCTCCGCGGGCACCGTCTTCACTGCGGAGCAGGAGTTGGCGGCCGTTCTGACAGGTCATGATCTGGCCGAAGACGGGTTCGACGATGGCCTTGCGGCGGCGGTAGGCGGCCTTGCCGGGTTTGGTCCGCAGTTTGCGGGCCATCCGTTCCTTCAGGGTGGCGCCCGCAGGGATGCGTCCGCGTGGTGCGGGCGGGACCTGCTCGTCGTGGGAGAGTCGACCGGTTGCCATGAACGTGTTGGTCCCGCAGGCAAGTTGGCGGTCTCTTGCGGCTTCGACTCGGAGCAGTACCCGGCGTCGACCAGGGCCTGCTTGGGGCGGACGCCGGTGTTCTGCGCGCACTGGTCGAGCATCGCGGTGCAGTTCAGCGCATCCGAGGCGTTGGTCGTCACGTCGGCTGCGGTGATGACCTGATGTTCCTCGTCCACGACGGCCTGGGCCTTGTAGGCCTGGATATAGGCCCCGTCGCCGTTCTTCATGATCCGCGAGTCGGAGTCGGTGAAGTTGGCCTGCGCCTTCGGCTTGGGCCGGGCCTTCGCGGCGGCCTTGTCGCCCGCGTCGGCGACGGCTCGCTCGTCGCTGGCAATGGGCCCCCTCCTGCCTGCGGCGTTCCTTCTCCTCGGCGTGCGCGCGGGCCTTCTCGGCGGCTTCGGCCTCGATCTGGGCGCGGGCGGCCTGCATCTTGGCCAGGCGCTTCTCGCGGCGGTCCAGCTCGGCGGGCAAGTCCATGTCCTTGCCGTCGACGCCGAACACCTGGTCCTCGATGGTGTCGTTCGCTTCGGCGTCGGCCAGCAGGGCGGCGGCCATCGCCTCGAGTTGGGCGATCTCGGCCTCGACGCGTCCCTCCTTGTCGATGAGCCGGCCGTAGCTCATAGCCTTGTGCTTGGAGGCGTTCGCTTCCAGTTCCGTGCCGTCCAGCGCGACGCGTCCCATCTTGACCATGCCCAGCTTCTGCGCGAGGTGCAGGGACTGGGTGAACAGGTCGGCGAGCGCGTCCAGGTGGCGGCGGCGGAAGCGGGAAATCGAGCGGAAGTCCGGTTCCTGGCTGGCGGCCAGGAACCGGAACGCGATGTCATCGGCGCACTTGCGCTCGATCGCTCGTGAGGATCGGACGCCGGTGGTGTAGCCGTAAATGAGCAGGCGCACCATCAGGCGCGGGTCGTAGGGCGGGTGGCCGCGTTTCTCGGTGTAGTCGGCCCGGACCGACCCCAGGTCCAGCACGTGGTCGACCAGGTCGGCGACGAACCGGGCCTGGTGTCCCTCGGGCAGCCAGTCGTCCAGCGACGGCGGCAGCAGCAGGACCTGATACGGGTCGAACGCCCGGAACCGCTTGTTCACCGCCGCCGGACCACCCCGCAACTGCTGCTTCTCGACCGGCCTGACCTCGAACAGCCCATCCCCACCACGCATACCGGCATTATTCCGTATGAATGGCCCCGAACCGAGCGCGGGACGCCGATGATGGCCCGTGCTCAATCTCCTCGCTTGTCCCATGGCTCTTCGCGGTGGACCACTGGCTTCGTCAGGCTGTCTGGGAGCGGAAACTGTGGCCGAGTTCGGGGCCGAGTCCGTAGTAGTGGCGAAAGTTGTAGATCAGCGGGCTCCATGCGGATGGGTCGATGTGCTGGGAACCGGTAACGACGATCCGGGGATCGGCGTGCACCTTGAGCACCTGGGCTTCGACGATGAGGAACTCTCCGGCGGCATCGGGTTGGACCCGGGCAACGCGGGCTTCCAACTGCATCGGGCATTCGGCGACGCGGGGCGGCCGAACCAGCTCGGAGGGCTGAGGTCGCAAACCAGCGGCGGCGAACTTGTCCGGCTCGAAACGGAAGGAACCACGCTTGTCCACGGGCACCGGGGTGCGCCCGGTCAGCGGCGCCAATCGTTCCACCGCCGGCCACTGCGCGGGCGCGGGGAGGTTGACCACCAGATCATGGCGGCTGCGGAGATTGTGCGCGGTCTGTCCCTCGGCGCCCAGACCGAGAACGATCACGTGGCCCAGTGCCCAGGCCGAGGACATCGGCGCAAGGTTGAAGGAGCCGTTCTCGTTCTCGGTGGAGAGCAGCACGACCGGCGTTCCGAAGTACAGGATGCTCGGCGTGACGGTCACGTGTTCGCAGGACAGGTCGATGGGCACGCTGCTGGGCGTCGCGGTGTTCATGGGGCCGACCGTAGAGCGCGGACGCTTCGGCGGCCGCCGAAGGATCGCAGGTGGACAATGGACAGCGATGAACAGCCATGACGCTCCCGTCGAGGGCCCCGAGCTGGCCGCCCTGGCCGCACTGCTGGCCGACGGCACCCGGGCCAACTTCTGCCTGGCCCTTCTGGACGGCCGGGCATGGACCGCGATCGAGTTGGCGCGCCATGCCGGAGTGGCCGCCTCGACGGCGACCGGGCACCTGAACCTCCTGGTCAGCGGAGGACTGCTCACGCAGGAGCGCCAGGGCCGCCATCGCTACGTTCGCCTGGCCGACCCCGACACGGCCGAACTGATCGAGAAGCTTGCCTCGATGGCACCCCGACGCGCCGATCCGCCCCGCTCACTGCCCGCTGCCAACCGCAGCCGGGCGCTGGCCCGCGCACGCACGTGCTACGACCATCTCGCCGGCGCTCTCGGGGTCGCGATCACCGAGGCGATGACCGATCGGGGGCTGCTGGACTGGGAGCAGGGACCGACTCTCACCAGTGACGGGACCGCCTGGCTCGCTGAACTCGGCATCGCGCTGCCGCCCGCCACACGGCGTCCGCCGGTTCGCTCGTGCCTGGACTGGACCGAGCGCCGCCCCCACCTGGCCGGCGCGGTCGGCGCCGCCCTATGTCGTCACACCTTCGACGCCGGCTGGATCACCCGGATCGGCACAAGCCGCGCAGTCGCTCTCACCGACGCCGGCAAGCGTGCGCTCAAGGACCACCTCGGTCTGGCCGACGAGACGCAGACTCCGATCAAGTGAATACCAGCCCCTGGGCCGGACGCTACTGCTACCTACGTCTCACGGCGACACAGCCAGTCTTCGTTACTGACCCACGCTCCTAGCACACCAGGACCGTGGCTGACGCGAGGACGCCCATTCCTGTGCGGCCAGCCATGGCGGGGGAGTGGGCTGGGGCCGGTGCGCTCACCGAACTGGCCGCTATCCCGGACACCATCGCCGATGGCCTGCGCCACACCTGCCCGGCCACACTGCCGTGGGAAGTCAACCGGCTGATGCTCGACGACGTCATTACGGTGACGGTCCATCAGATCATTCGCGCCATGGCGGCCGCGTTCCAGCACCTCAAGGTGGTCGCCGAACCCTCCGGCGCGGTCGCCCTCGCCGCCACCGAACAGCTCGACCTGCCGCCCGGACCGGTCGGCGTGGTCATCTCCGGCGGGTCCGTCGGCATAGGTTCGTTCCACCGGCTGATGACCAAGTCGCCGCACCGCAGAGAGGCCGCCCATGCCTGAGTCGCCGCAGCGTCACCCGATCCCGACCGTCACGCAGTACGCCACCCCGGACCTGATCGCGGCCTTCGCCTACGAGGGCCGCCCCAAGGCCGACGACCCGAACTGGGCCGACTCCGGGGCGCCGGACCGCGCGGCGTATGCGCACTGGGCCGGCCGGTGGTGCGGCATGGCGTGCCTGCACATGGCGCTGCACGCCCGCGACGGCCACGCCCCGACACTGTGGGAGCTGCTGCAGGGCGCGCTGAAGTTCGGCGCCTACCAGGAGCGCGAGGACGGCACCGTCGGCGGCCTGTTCTACCGCCAGTTCGCCGAGTACGCCGCCGAGGCACACCGGCTGCCCACCGAGGTGATCACCGACCTGACCCCGGAGCGGCTGCGCGCCGAACTGGACGCCGGCCACCTGGTGATCACCTCGGTCCACAAGGAGATCCGCCGCCCCGACCGCCCCGCGCCCGGCCGGGGCGGACACCTGGTCCTCGTCACCGGCCACCCCAATGGCACCGTGGCCTTCCGCAACCCCTCCGGCCACACCCCCGAGGCCGTGACCGCCGAACTGCCCGAGGACGTCTTCGACCAGTTCGCCTCCCACCGCGGCATCGCCCTGCACATCAAGGCCGAGACGAGCGAAAGCCGGCTGATCGCCGTCCTCGGCGAGATGCGAGAGCTCGGCGACGACGCCGTCGAGGGCCACCGCGCCGTCGGCCGGGACGCCGCCGAGCACGGCATCGACGTCCTCCTCGCCATCGGCGGAGACCTCGCCAAACAGCCCGCCCTCGCCGCCGGCGCCGCCAGCCTGCCCGAGGTCGCGATCTGCGCGGACAACCCCACCGCCACCGCCTACCTGCAATCCATCCTCCGACCGGGCGGCCGGGTGTTGGTGAAGGGTGCGAACGGCGGGCAGCACTGGCAGATCGCGCAAGCCCTCACCGGCCAGCCCATCACCGACCACTGACCAGCAGGAAACCTTGGGGCCCGCATGCCGCGGCGGGCACCGCGGCTCGGAGCAGCCCCACGGTCCTCCTGGGCACGTCGGCCCCAAGGGCGGTCAAGACCGGAACGAAGCCGCTCATAGCGATCACTATCTGACGGGCCTGCAGAATCCGGGTCTTTGCCGGGTTGGCTGAGAGGTGGATCGGGCCCACCGCACCCGAGCGCGGCCACCCGGCTGCAATCGGCGGGCCGGGAGGGACCACCATCCATGAGCGGCAGCACCATCTCGGCCGCGGGCGGCGCCTGTGTTTGACCACATCGGTGATCCGGCCGATCACCTCCCCGAGCAGCTGTTCTACCTGCCCCGGTCCACCACCGGCCCGCAGCCGAGCGACTGCCCGCTGCCCGACCGGTTGCCCGGCGAGCTGCTCGCCCTGCTGGCCGCGCGCTGCGAGCAGTTCATCCGCTACGCCGAGTTGCACCTCGGCAGCCGCAAGCACGCCGTACGGGTTGTCGACGAGCTCCTCTACGAGCTGGCGACCTGCTGGGACCTCGCCCTGAAACAGCCCAGTGTTGACGCCTACATCTGGACCGTGTTCAAGGAGATCCTCGACGACCACCTCGACGCCCGCGACGCCTTGAGCTCATGGAACAGCACATCGGCCTGTTCAGCACCATCGCCACCCTGCCCGAGCGGCAGTTCGACGCCATCGTGCTCACCTACGTCGTCGGCTGCAGCACCCGCGACACCGCAGGGATGATGGGCGTCGCCACCGCCACCGTCCACAGCCCGCACCGCGACGCCCGACGCGTCCAATGGTCGTGCGCACGGGAGCAGTTGATTGGCCATGGAGCTGCAGCCTGGGTCGACGGAGGCGATGGGAGCGAAATGTTTCGAGGCCACGCCGTTCTGTTGCACCTCTGGACGGGGTGCGGATGGCAGGGGTATAAACGTGGCACCCGTCGAAAGGCGGGACCTGGCGTTCTCCGCGGTTCGCGGTCCTTCGACGCCCATCTCCACGTGCGCCTCCGCCGTATCAGAACGCTTTCGTTCGAAGTAAATTGTTAGCGCTAACACTCTGCGCCGTGCTACGCAGCGGTCTCCTCCCCACCCGGAAGGATCAGTCCCCGCGATGCCGCCTGTTCCCCTGAACCGCCGCACCCTGCTCAAGGCGACTGGCGTGCTGTCCCTCGCCCCTGCCATAGGTCTCAGCCGCGCCCCGGTGGCTGCGGAGGCAGCCGTAACCGCCGAGTTCTCGACACGGCCTTTCGACCTCGGCCAGGTCCGGCTTACGCCCGGCCGCTTGCGCGACAACCAGGACCGGACCCTCACGTACCTGCGCTTCGTCGACGTCGACCGCCTACTGTACAACTTCCGCGCGAACCACCGACTGTCCACCAATGCCGCTGCCGCAACCGGAGGCTGGGACGCCCCGTCGTTCCCGTTCCGCACCCACGTGCAGGGACACTTCCTCAGCGCATGGGCCCAGGCGTACGCGGGTGCCGGCGACACCGTCTGCCGGGACAAGGCCGCGTACATGGTGGCTGAGCTGGCCAAGTGCCAGGCCAACAACGCCGCAGCGGGATTCTCCGCCGGCTACCTGTCGGGCTTCCCCGAGAACGACTTCGCCCAGCTCGAGTCCGGCTCGCTCAAGAACGGCAACGTCCCCTACTACTGCGTCCACAAGACCATGGCCGGTCTGCTCGACGTGTGGCGCCTGCTAGGCAGCACCCAGGCCCGGGACGTCCTGCTGGGCATGGCCGGCTGGGTCGACCTGCGCACCGGCCGGCTCACCCGGAGCCAGATGCAGGCGCTCATGGGCACCGAGTTCGGCGGCATGAACGAGGTCCTGGCCGACCTCCACCTGCAGACCGGGGACGCGCGCTGGCTGACGTCTGCCCAACGCTTCGACCACGCAGCCGTGTTCGACCCGCTGGCCGCCGGACAGGACCAGCTGAACGGCCTGCACGCCAACACCCAGGTGCCGAAGTGGATCGGAGCTGTCCGCGAATACCGCGCCTCCGGGACTGCGCGCTACCGCGACATCGCCTCCCAGGCCTGGAACATCTGCACCACCGCACACAGCTACGCCATAGGCGGCAACAGCCAGGCCGAGCACTTCCGCGCACCCAACGCGATCGCCACCCAGCTGACCAACGACAACTGCGAACTCTGCAACTCGTACAACATGCTCAAACTCACCCGCGAGCTGTGGCAGTTGGACCCGAGCCAGGCCGGCTACTTCGACTTCTACGAGCGCACCCTGCTCAACCACGTCGTCGGCGCGCAGAACCCCGCCGATCCGCACGGGCACGTCACCTACTTCACCCCGCTCAAGTCCGGCGGCCGCCGCGGTGTCGGCCCGGCCTGGGGCGGCGGCACCTGGAGCACCGACTACGACTCATTCTGGTGCTGCCAGGGCACCGGCATGGAGTCCAACACCAAACTGGCGGACTCCGTCTACTTCCACGACGGCACCACGCTGATCGTGAACCTGTTCACGCCCACGGTCCTCACCTGGGCCGAGCGCGGCCTCACGATCACCCAGACCACCGTCTACCCCGCGGAAGACACCACCACGCTCAAGGTCGTCGGCAGCGCGGGCGACACCTGGTCGATGCGCATCCGGATCCCGGCCTGGACGGCCGGCGCCACCGTGAGCGTCAACGGCACGGTGCAGAACATCGCCACCACACCGGGCAGCTACGCCACCGTCACCCGTGCCTGGGCCTCCGGCGACACGGTGACCGTCAAGCTCCCCATGCGGGTCACCCTCCAGGCCGCCAACGACAACCCGGACGTCGCCGCGGTGACCTACGGCCCAGTCGTGCTGTGCGGCAACTACGGCAGCACCACGCTGTCCGCACTCCCGGCCCTCGACCCGACATCGGTCACCCGCACCGGCACCACGGGCCTCGCCTTCACCGCGACCGCCAACGGCTCATCCGTCGCCCTCGGCCCGTTCCACGACGCGCAGGGCTTCAACTACTCCGTCTACTGGAACACCAGGAGCAGCGGATTCCGCCTGCTCAACGCGGGCAGCGGGCTCGTGCTCGGCGTGCAGAACATGTCCACCGCGGACGGCGGGCCCGCCCTCCAACGGGGCGACAGCGGCACCGCCGACCACGACTGGGCCCTGGTCGTCGACGGCAACGCGCTGCGCCTGCGCAACGCCAACAGCGGCAAGGTCCTGGGCGTGCAGAACATGTCCACCGACGACAACGCCTCCGTGCTCCAGTGGTCGGACAACGGCACCGCCGACCACCGGTGGACGGTCGTCGAGACGGCCGACGGCTCGCACGGCCTGCGCAACGCCAACAGCGGCAAGCTGCTGGGCATCGCCAGCGCCTCCACCGCCCAGGGCGCGTTCGCCGTTCAGGTCCTGGACACCGGCTCGGCCACCAGCCGGTGGTGGTTCGTCCCGACCGGCACCAGGCGCATCCAGAACGTCGGCAGCGGGCTGCTGCTCGGCGTGCAGACCATGTCGACCGCCGACGGCGCCCAGGTGATCCAGTGGGGCGACAACGGCACCGCGGACCACCTGTGGACGGCCGTGGTCGATTCCGGAGGCTACCTGCGGCTCAAGAACTCCCACAGCGGCAAGGCCCTCGCCGTGGAGGGCGGCGGCACGACCAACGGCGCCAGGATCGTCCAGTGGACCGACAACGGGGCCGCGGACCACCGCTGGCGGCTGCG
Source organism: Kitasatospora sp. NPDC085895 (assembly GCF_040702125.1). Taxonomy (NCBI): domain Bacteria; kingdom Bacillati; phylum Actinomycetota; class Actinomycetes; order Kitasatosporales; family Streptomycetaceae; genus Kitasatospora; species Kitasatospora sp. NPDC085895. Next base: position 10,177 of record NZ_JBFBJY010000069.1, read on the forward strand.
CCACGGCGGCGGCGATACCTTCCGCATCCAGTCCGCCACGAGCGGCCGCGTCCTCGGCGTCTCCGGTGCGTCCGCCGCCCAGGGCGCCCAGGTCGTCCTGTGGGACGACAACGGCACGTCCGACCACCTCTGGCGCTTCCTCTGATCGGGTGCCCGCGCCCGGGGTCTGGCCGTGGACGGCAGGATGTCGATGGTCGGACTGGGCATCGCGCTGCTTGCTGTCGCGTGGGCAGCCGGTGCCAGGAAGCGCAGGGTCTGTTGGGCGGGCCGGCACGCCGCCCGTCGACCTCGGGCCGTGCCTCTGCCGCCGCCCCTGTCGGGGCGCCGTCCGATGGTCTAGGGTCGCGCCCGTCCCTTGATCTTCGCAGGGAATCCCGGCCTTCAGGCCGGGCGGGAATGCGATCCTTGGCCCGGAGGCGCGGAGCGCCGTAGGGCGCTGCGCCGGTGGGCGTGACGGTCAGGTGGGCCGCTTCTGGTTCTCGATATACTCCTTGACGATGCTCAGTGGTGCGCCGCCGCAGGACCCCGCGAAGTACGAGGGTGCCCAGAAGGTAGAGCCGGTGCCGATGCGGGTGATCCGGTAGCTCTTCGCCGCACACCCCGGCCTCCGGGCCGGGGGCAGGGCGATCCCCGGTCCGGAGCCGCGCAGCGGCGCAGGCCACTGCGTTGTCAGTGAGCCGGCCTATGTTGCTCGACAACGGCCGAAGGGGGTGTTCCGCAGTGCTGTCCGGCCGCAGGTATCGACTTGAACTCGACCCCGTGCAGGCCGGGTTGTGCGAAACGTTCGGCGACATCTGCCGGTCGGTGTGGAACACGGCCCTGGAGCAGCGGCGGGAGTACCGGCGGCGCGGGGCGTGGATGAACTACGTGCCGCAGGCCGCCGAGCTGGCCGCGGCGAAGCGGGATTTTCCGTGGCTGGCGGATGCGCCGTCGCATGTATTGCAGCAGACTCTGCGGGATTTGGACCGGGCGTGCCGGGAGCACGGCACGTTCAGGGTACGGTGGCGTTCCAAGGCCCGGTGGTCCCCCGGCTTCCGCTTCCCGGCCGGGAACCTGATCACCGTGGAGTGCCTGGGACGCAAGTGGGGCCGGGCGAAGCTGCCGAAGCTCGGATGGGTCCGGTTTCGCTGGTCCCGCCCGCTCGGGGGCGAGGTCCGTTCCGCGACCGTCACCCGGCAGGGACGGCACTGGTTCATCTCCTTCCTGGTGGAAGACGGCACGAGCAGCCCCGGGCAGCACGCCCTGCCGGACACGGCCGTGGGCGTGGACCGGGGCGTGGCCGTGACCACCAGCGCGGGCGACTTCCACGACCGCACCTACGCCACGCCGGGCGAGGCGAGGCGGTTGCGCCGGCTGCAGCAGCAGCTCGCCCGGTGCCGGCGCGGCAGCAACCGGCGCAGTGCGGTCGTGGCGAAGATCAACGCTGTGACCGGCCGTGTCCGCGACCGGCGGGCGGATTTCTGCGCGCAGACCGCCCACACGCTGGCCACCCGGCACGCGGTCGTCGCGCTGGAGGACCTCCGCACCAGCCACATGACCGCGAGTGCGGCCGGCACCGTCGAGCGGCCCGGCCACAACGTCCGGGCCAAGGCCGGGCTGAACCGGGCGATCCTGGACAAGGGATGGCACACGCTCGAACTCGCGCTCCGCAACGCGGCGCGCACGACCGGCACAATGGTCGTGCTGGTCGACCCCGCGTACACGTCGCAGACCTGTAATGCCTGCGGGCGCGTGGACCCGAGGAACCGCGAGAGCCAAGCGGTCTTCGCGTGCGCCGCCTGCGGACATCAGGACCATGCCGACGTGAACGCTGCGAAGAACATCCTCAACGCCGCAGGACATGCGGTGTCAGGGCGTGGAGACCTCGGGGTTGCCCGGTCTGTGAAGCGCCAACCACCGGCAACGCGCACACGCCCGGGGCCAAACCCCCGCGCGGCACACGCGGCCGCAATCCCCGTGCTCTAGCGCGGGGAGGAAGTCAAGCTGTAGACGATGGGGCGGCCGGTGGCGCGGAGGGCGTCGCGCATGAGGGTGAACTGCGCGACCTGCTGGTCCAGCGTGCCGTTGGACTAGCACCAGTCGTACTTGAGGTAGTCCACGCCCTACGAAGCGAAGGTGGTGGCGTCCTGGGCTTCGTGGCCCTTGCTGCCGGTGGAGCCGGAGTAGGAACCCACGGCCTGGGCGCAGGTGCGCTCGTTGGGTGCCTCGTAGAGGCCGAACTTCAGGCCCTTGTTGTGGATGTAGTCCCCAAGTGCTTTCATGCCGCCGGGGAACTTGGTCGGGTTGGCCCGGAGGTTGCCCGCGCCGTCGCGCTGCGGGTCGAACCAGCAGTCGTCGACGATGACGTACCGGTAGCCGGCGTCCTTCATGGCCCCGGAGTCCTAGCCCAGACACCAGCCGCAAGGTAACCGGCGAGTAGCTTTCACGCCGTCAGACAGCCCGTTTCTCGACCCCCGGGCACCTCGTTGGGCCGATCGAGCGATTTAACATCGGCAAGGGGAGAGGCGGGGCGTGCACCAAGAATGGTCGCCGGAAGAGCTGTTGGCGAGCTGGACGCCGGTAGACGGTGACTGGAAGTTGGTGGCCAACAAGACCGGGGTGACGCGGCTTGGCTTCTGCCTGCTGCTGAAGTTCTTCGAGCTTGAGGGCCGATTCCCGGATCTGCTGGAGGAGATTCCGCAGGCTGCGGTGGAGTACGTGGGCGGGTTGGTGAAGGTGCCGGCCGCCGACTTCGCGAAGTACTCCCTGTCGAGCCGGACGGCTGAGTACCACCGTGCGCAGGTCCGGGAGGCGCTTGGGTTCTGGCCATCGACGCTGGAGGACGAGAGGGAGCTGACGGCGTGGCTGGCCGTGGAGGTGTGCCCGGTCGAGCTGGTGGAGGACCGGCAGCGTGAGGCCCTGCTGGTCGAGTGCCGGGAGAGGAAGATCGAGCCGCCGGGCCGGACCCGGATCGAGAAGCTCCTGGTCGCCGCGCGGGGCCGGTGGGAGAAGGTGTTCTGCACCCGGATCATTGGGCGCCTGGGCGACGCGGGCACGGCCAGGCTGCTGGCGCTGGTCGCGGAGGACAACGAGGACGGCACCGCGCTGCTGGCCGTGCTTAAGCGCGACCCGGGCGCGGTCGGGCTGGATTCCCTGCTGACTGAGATCACCAAGCTGAACGACGTGCGCAAACTCGGCCTGCCCGACGGGCTGTTCGCGGATTGCTCGGAGAAGCTGCTGGCCGCCTGGCGGGCACGGGCAATCAAGATGTATCCCTCGGACTTCCGCGACACCGCCGAGGACGTACGGATCACGCTGCTCGCGGCGCTGTGCTCCTCCCGGCAGGCGGAGATCACCGACGCCCTGGTGGAACTGCTCGTCGCTCTGGTGCAGAAGATCAACGCCCGTGCCGAGCGCCGGGTGGAGAGGCAGCTGACGGCGGAGCTGAAGAAGGTCCGCGGCAAGGAGGGCATCCTCTTCAGGCTCGCCGACGCCGCGATCGGCAAGCCGGATGAGCTCGTGCGCACGGCTCTGTACCCGGTCGTCGGAGAGAAGACGCTTCGCGACCTGGTCGCCGAGGCGAAGGCGAACGAGAAGGTCTTCAAGGCCAAGGTCCGTACCACACTCCGGTCGTCGTACAGCTCGTACTACCGGCAGATGCTGCCGCCGCTGCTGAACACTCTGGGCTTCAAGTGCAACAACACCGCCTACCGGCCGGTGATGGACGCGATGAAGCTGCTGGCCAAGTACACCGACGTCGACGGCAAGACCCGCTTCTACGACGGCGCCGACGAGGTGCCGATGGACGGCGTCGTACGCAAGGACTGGCGCGAGGCGATCGTCGACGACAAGGGCAAGGTCGAGCGCATTCCGTACGAGCTGTGCGTCCTGGTCGCGCTGCGGGACGAGATCCGCCGCCGCGAGATCTACGTCGAGGGCGGGCGGCGATGGTGCAACCCGGAGGACGACCTGCCCGGCGACTTCGAGGCCACCCGCACCGTGCACTACGCCGCGATCCGCCAGCCGATGGACCCGCAGGCGTTCATCACGGACCTGAAGCGGCGCATGACCGACGGCCTGGACCGGCTGTCGGCCGCGCTCGCGGACGGCTCGGCGGGCGGTGTGAAGGTCACCACCCGGCACGGCGAGCCGTGGATCACCGTGCCCAAGCTGGAGAAGCTGGACGAGCCCACCGGCCTCCAGGCACTCAAGGACGAGGTCGTACGACGCTGGGGCGTCCTCGACCTCCTGGACGTGCTGAAGAACGCCGACTTCGACACCGGCTTCACCGACGAGTTCTCCTCGGTCGCCGCGTACGAGCGCATCGACCGCGCCGTTCTCCAGCGGCGCCTGCTGCTCGCGCTGTTCGCGCTGGGCACCAACATGGGCATCCGGGCCATCGTGGCGACCGGCGAGCACGGCGAGACCGAGGCCGCGCTGCGGCACGTCCGCCGGCACTTCATCACGGTCGACAACCTGCGGGCCGCGGTGACGAAGCTGGTGAACGCCACCTTCGCGGCCCGCGACACCGCATGGTGGGGACAGGGCACGGCGTGCGCCTCGGACTCGAAGAAGTTCGGGTCCTGGTCCTCGAACTTCATGACCGAGTACCACGCCCGCTACGGCGGCAACGGCGTGATGATCTACTGGCATGTGGAGCGGAAGAACGTCTGCATCTACTCCCAGCTCAAGAGCTGTTCGTCGTCCGAGGTCGCGGCGATGATCGAGGGCCTGCTGCGGCACTGCACGGACGCAGAGATCGAGTCCAACTACGTCGACACCCACGGCGCGAGCGTCGTCGGGTTCGCCTTCACCGAACTGCTCAACTTCCGGCTGCTGCCGAGGCTGAAGAACATCGGCAGCATCCGCCTGTACCGGCCCGACGACGACCCGCCCGGCTGGCCGGCGCTCGGCGGCCCCCTGACCCGGGCGATCCGCTGGGACCTGATTGCCCAGCAGTACGACCAGATGGTCAAGTACGCCACCGCCCTGCGCCTGGGCACCGCCGAGGCAGAACAGGTGCTGCGGCGCTTCACCCGCGGCGGCCCCAAGCACCCGACCTACCAGGCCCTCGAAGAGCTGGGCCGCTCGGTGCGGACGATCTTCGCGTGCGACTACCTGGCCAGCCCCGGCCTGCGCCGGGAGGTCCACGGCGGGCTCCAGGTCGTAGAGAACTGGAACAGCGCGAACACGGTCCTGCACTACGGCAAGGACGGCGCGCTGACCGGCCCGGACAAGGAACACGCCGAGACCTCGATGCTCGCCCTGCACCTGCTCCAGAGCAGTCTCGTGCATATCAACACCCTGCTGCTTCAGGGGGTACTCGCCGAGCCGGCCTGGGCGAAGAAGCTGAGCGGCGAGGACCGGCGTGGGCTGACTGCGCTGTTCTGGTCGAACATCAACCCGTACGGCACGTTCCGCCTCGACATGAACAAGCGCCTCGACCTGTCGGGCGTGACCATTCCCGGTCAGCGTGACGGCGAGCGAGCCGAGGTGGACGCCGCCACGCGCTGAGCAGAATGATCACTCACCAAGACAAGTAGACAGTGTCTACGAATGCATGGTAGACACTGTCTATGACTGATGAGAGCTCCCTTCGGGAGCGGTTGATCGATGTCGGGGTCGACCTTGTGCTGACCGAGGGCTCCGCGTCCGTGGGCCTGCGGGAGATAGCCCGTCGAGCGGGGGTGTCGCACGGGGCGCCGCGTCGGTACTTCCCCACGCACCACGCGCTGCTCGCGGCTATCGGCCGTCGCGGTTTCGAGGACCTCGCAGCCATGTTCGAGGCCGCGGTAGCCGGCACGACCACACCGCGCGGCCAGCTGGAGGCCCTCGCGCGGGCGTACGTCGGGTACGCACTGGAACGCCGCGGCATGTTCGAACTCATGTGGCGGCACGACCTGCTCGACGGCGCGGCGCAGGCATCGGACCAGCCGAGGCTGCGCGAGTCGACCCTCCCGCTGTTCGGGCACTTCACCGGACTCGTCGCCCGATGCCTATCGGAGAGGGAGGCCGCGCAACGCGCCGACGGGCCGAACGAGGCCGGACCGCCGCCTGCGGTGACCGCCGCCGCCCTGTGGTCGAACCTGCACGGCATCGCCCAGTTGTGGGCCTGGGGCAGCCTGCAACTCGCCCTCGAAACCCCACCGCTGGGCGCTGACGCCGGCGACGACCAACGCGACCGGCTCATCGCGGCAGTTCTGGACGCCCATCTCGGTCCGGTGACCTCATGACCGCACCCGCACAGCGGAAGATCGCACTTCTGGTCAGCGTGGCCGGGGCGGTGATCGTCGCCCTGGACGGAACCATCCTGCTCATGGCGCAGCCCGGCATGCAGCGTGATCTCGGCGCGAGCGTGGCGCAGATCCAGTGGACGAGCACCGGCTATCTGGTCGCCGTGGCGGCGTTGCTCGTGATCGCCGGGCGCCTCGGGGATCGGTACGGGCACCCGCGCCTGCTGTTCGTCGGCGTCCTCGGTTTCGGGGCTGCCTCGGCCGGGATCGCGCTCGCGCCGGCTGTCGGCTGGGTGATCGTTCTGCGCGCGGTGCAGGGCGGGTTCGCCGCGTTCCTGCAACCTGCGACGCTCGCGCTGCTACGGCTGGCGTATCCCGCGGACCGGCTCGGCAAGCCGATCGCCATTCGCACCGGTGCGATCGCGGTGGCGGCAGGGTCCGGTCCGCTCCTGGGCGGTGTTCTCGTGGCTCATCTGGGATGGCGCGCCGTCTTCTGGGTCAACGTGCCCCTCGCGTTCGTCATCGCCGTTCTCGCCCTCGCCGTACGGACGCCGGCACCCGAGCGTGCCAACTCTCCACGGCTCAACCTCACGAGCGCGGGCCTGCTGGCGGTCGCGCTTGCAATCCTGGTCCACGCCTTGGCCGACGTACCCGCGCGGGGGTGGACCGCCGCGCCGACGCTGCTCGAATTCCTCGCCGTCATAGGCGTCGCAACGGTGCTCACCTGGCACGAACGCCGCACCACGCACCCGATCGTTCCACCAGCCGTAGCGCGGTCCGTACCGGTGACCGCGTCGATGGCGATCCTGCTGGTCACCACCGCCAGCCTGTTCGGCGCGCTGTTCAGGGCCACCTTCTACCTTCAGGACGTACTTCGACTCGACCCACTCGCCAGCGGTCTGCGCGTGCTCCCGCTGACCGTGCTCATGGTCCTCGGCTCACCCGCCGCGGTCGCCGCACTGCGCCGGTACGGTGCGCGCCGCACCGCGATCGCCGGCACGGGCCTTGTCGTGGTCGGCATCGCGGGGCTGTCCCGGCTCGGTCCCGCCAGCACATGGATGGCCATGGCTGCGGCCTTTGCCGCCATCGGTGCCGGGTTCGCCACCGTGATGGTCACCGCCACCGGGACCGTCGTCGGTGACGCGCCGCCCGGGTACGCCGGGGTCGTCAGCGGGCTCAAGCAGACCGCCATGAACATCGGGCCGACCTTCGGCATCGCCGTCGCGGCCAGCGCAACCGGCACGGCTGCTTCAACCATGAGCTCCACTCTGCTGATCCTGGCCGCACTCGCCGCTCTCGGCCTGCTGCCCGCCTCGCGGCTGCCCCGCCGCCCGGCCCACCAGGAAGGAGACGACACGACCGTCGCGCCCCCGGCGCAAGCACCAACACCACAGGCGGCACCCGCTCGACACACAAACAGTTGAGCAACCGCCGAACACACCCAGGCTGATCCGGTCATGTGTCAGACCGATCTTCAGTGTCGGCAAACGATCGTCTGCCGACACTTGGGGACGTGATCACGAACCCACAGGTGGGCAGTGTCGGAAACTCGCGTCGGAAAACAACGTCGGCGAACGGTGCGCCCGATAGATTCCGACACATGCTCATCGGCTACGCGCGGGTCTCGACCGCCGACCAGAACCCCGATCATCAGATCGACGCCCTACTGCGGGCCGGCGTCGACCGCGACAACATCCACGTCGACACCGCGAGCGGCGCGAAGGCATCCCGGCCGAAGCTCGACCTCGTGCTCCAGTTGTTGCGCGAGGCGACACGCTGAAGGTCACCCGGCTCGACCGGCTCTCCCGCTCCGTGCTCCACCTGGTGACGCTCGGCGCTGATCTGCGCGAGCGCGGCATCGGGCTGCACGTGATCGAGCAGGGCATCGACACGTCCACAATGGAGGGACGGGCGATGTTCGGGATGCTGTCCGTGCTGGCCGAGCTCCAGCGCGAACTGATCGTGGCGAACACCAACGACGGGCTCGCCTCCGCTCGCGCCCGGGGCCGGGTTGGCGGACGTCGGCCGAAGCTCACCGAGGACCAGGCCGCGCTCGCCCAACGGCTCTACGACGAGCGGGAGAAGACGGTCAAGCAAATCGCCGACATGTTCGGCGTGCCACGGTCGACGGTGTACGGGCACCTCGACAAGACCAGGACCGTCCCCCGCCAGCCCAAGAAGACCGCCGCCCCGAAGTCCTGAAACCAACCGGCGGGCTACTTTGCCCCTGGGGACAGAGCTGGGAGTTTGGGCCCAGGTCCTGCGGGGCCCGCGTAGAAGCAGACCGCCCGGCAGGGGCACCACACCTGATTTGACCCTCACGTTGCGTGAGGCTGGAGAGTGCGGGGCATGAGCGACTTCTACAACGCCTTCGAGATCAGCCCTGTGCCCGGCCCGGACGATACCCCGCCGGAGCCGTTCCGCGGCATCTACGCCATGCCCTCCTTCGTCACCATCCCCACGACCGACCTCGCGGAGTCGACGGCGTTCTGGACCCGCGGGCTGGGGTTCATCGAACTGTTCAGCATCCCCGGCCGGGTGGTCCACCTGCGCCGCTGGGCCTTCCAGGACGTACTCATGGTTCCGGCCGAGAGCGTGCCCGAGCAGGCGTCGGCCATGAGCGTCAGCTTCGCCTGCGGGCTCGGCCAGATCGACGCCCTGGTCGAGACCTGCCGCGCGGTGCGCCCGGAGTCGGTGGCCGGCCCACGGGACACGCCCTGGAACACCCGCGACGTGGAGGTGATCACCCCGGAGAAGGCGCGGATCGTCTTCACCGCGAAGAGGCCCCTCGATCCCGACAGCGCCGAGGCGCGCAACCTCGCGGCCGTCGGTCTCATGCCGCCGGACGCCGCTCCCGGCAACAACGACGGCAACGGCGACAATAGTGCAGATGTGGAACACGCCTGACCCCGCCGACGACGGCGACGACGGTCTGACCGTCGGGCAGGTCTCGGCCCAGCTGGGGGTGACGGTCCGTGCGCTGCACCACTGGGACGAGATCGGCCTGGCGCCGCCGTCGCTGCGCACGAGTGCCGGCTACCGGCTCTACACCGCCGGCGATCTGCAACGCCTGCACCGCATCGTCGTCTACCGGGAACTCGGCCTCGGCCTGGACCGTATCCGGACCATCCTGGACGACGCCAGGGCGGACATCCCCGGCGCCCTGCGTGCGCAGCGCGACCAGGTCGCCGCCCGGATCGAGCGCCTCCAGCAGCTCAGCGCCGGGCTGGAGCGGATGATCGACGCCCATGAGCGCGGCCTGCCGCTGACCGCGGCGCAGCAGGCCGCGATCTTCGGCCCCGACTGGGACCCGGAAGGTCCCGCCCTCGCCCGCAAGCACTACGGGGATACCACGCAATGGCGGCAGTACGCCGAGCGTGCTGCCGCGCGCGACCCGCAGGAGTGGCAGACGATCGCCGACGCCATGGCCGGCCTCGAACGCGACCTCGGCGCCGCGCTGGACGCCGGCGTCGCACCCGGCAGCGCGGAGGCGAACGACCTCGTCGACCGGCACCGCGAGGTCTTCGGCTCGTACTTCCCCCTCACCCGGCAGATGCAGGTCTGCCTGGGCCGCATGTTCGCATCCGACCGCGGCTACGCCGCCCACTACGACACCATCCGCCCCGGCCTCGCCACCTGGTTCCGCAGCATCATCGACGCCAGCGCGCGGGCACACGGCATCAACCCAGACACCGCAACCTGGCAGTAACGGAAGCCCACCGCGACTTCGCGCCTGGCCGGCGCCACTCCCGAGATCATCCGTGCCGCCCGGGACATGCTCCCCAACCCCGAGAACTCGATCACCTCGATCGCCTAGCTCCTCGGCGTCAGCCCCTGGCGAAGACGATGAAACCCCCTCGGAGCGCCACAAGATCAGATAGCGTGCGCGGCTATGAGTGAGCTAATAGTGATCAGGCACGGCCAGACCGAGTGGAGCCTGTCGGGCCAGCATGCTGGACGGACCGATGTCGCGCTGACCACAGCGGGCGAGGCCGCGGCCAGTGCTCTCGCTCCGAGACTGGCACACCGCCGTCTGGTCGCCGTGTTCAGCAGCCCACTGAGCCGCGCCATGCGGACGGCCGAGCTCGCCGGCCTGACCAGCGCCAAGCCCGATCCCGACCTGTTGGAGTGGGACTACGGCGGCTACGAGGGCCTGACCGCCGAACAGATCCGCGAGTCAAGGCCCGACTGGGATCTGTGGCGCGACGGCGTCATTCCAGGCGACGCCGACCACCCAGGCGAGCAGCTCGCGCAGGTAGCCGCGCGCACGGACGCGGTGCTGGACCGCATCCGTCCGTTGCTGAGCGACGGCGACGTCGCCGTCGTCGCGCACGGCCACCTGGCGCGCATCCTCACTGTCCGCTGGCTCGGCCTCGACGCCTCCGCGAGCCGACTGCTCGGCCACCCACATCCGGGCACGCTCAGCTTCCTCGCCACCGAGGAAGGGCAACCCATCATCTCCGCCTGGAACGTCCCCTAGCTGTACTGACCACGGGCGGGCGGCCTGGGTCGGGGTAGCGGCCAGCTGCGCATCCACGACGGGGCGTTCTCCGCGATGGACCTCACCGCCCGTCACCCGCGCACCGGAGACCTGCTGTCCACCGTGAAGTTCATGGTGCAGACCCTCGCGGCCGCCGGCGAACTCCATCGCGACCTCCAGCGCGAGCTGACCTACGACGGGCTGCGGGCCGCAGCGGCAAAGGGCAACAAGGGCGGGCGCCGCCCGGTCGTCACGGCGGCGAGGGCCGCCGCCGTGCGTGCCGCGTACCTGGGCGGCCAGTCCATCGCGGCCCTGGCCCGCGAGCACCACGTCAGCCGCGGCGCCATCCGTACCGCCGTCGCCGACCTCCTGCCTGAGCACACCGTCGTCGACCCGGGTGCCCCGGCTCCAGCTAGGACACCGGGGCCGGGAAAAGCGGAAGCGGGGCGGCCTCCGCCGCCCCGCGCTCGCTTGCTCACCGCCGCGCCCGCCGCGAGTACGAGAACCGCGTCAACACCCTCGGGTGAGTGACACCTGGCCAACCTGCGGCCTGAGCTTCACTCGTGGCTACTTTGCGGCTGGTGTCTGAGCTAGGACACCGGGGCCTTCATGCCGGAGGACACCATCGCGTCGGCGGCCTGGCGGACCTTCGACTCGTCGACACCGCACCCGAAGCTGTTCCAGCTGTTCCAGCCCAGCGGGGGGGGGGCAGGGCTGCCTGGCGCGGCCTCGGCGGTCGTGGTGGTGGATGCGGTGACGCAGGCGGTGAGCATCAGTGCGGCGGCTGCGAGGAGACGCAGCCGCCGCCCGTGGAACCGTGGGGGGGGACCATGAAGGGTTCCTCCCTGGGAGACGGATTCGACGGTGCAGGGAGCCGGCCGACGCCCCGGCTGGCTCCCTGCACCGGCCCGGTCACGGGCGTGGGCCTGCGGTCGGACCGGCGAGCTTGCTGGGACGGCGGTGCGGTCAGCCCAGCGGCTGGGTGACCAGCCAGCTGGTGTCGGCGGTCCAACTGTTGCTGCTGTCCCAGGCGTTGGAGCCGCCATTACTCGCTATGTAGGCGGTGTAGTTGTAGTGGCGGAGGTACTTGGTCGGGAAGTTGGCGGACTGGAAGGACATGCCGGCCCCGCTGTTGCCCGCGGTGGGGCAGAAGGTGGCGTCCTTCGCGAACGAGCTGCCGCCGGTGTCGGTGTTCAGGTAGAGCTGGTAGTTGGAGTGGCGCAGGAACTGGCCGGGGCTGTTGGCGGACTCGAAGGACACGCAGGAGGTGTCGGCCAGGCCGGTGCGGACGATCCAGGTGGCGTCGGCCTTGTCGGTGGCCGAACTGGCCGATTTGAGGCTGGAGATGACGACCTTGGTGTCGGCGTCGTCGTGGCGTAGGTAGTGCGAGGTGCAGCAGGGCGCGGTGGTGGCCTGCAGGGAGATCCGGGAGCCGGGCGTCAGCGTGCCGGTGCCGGTCGAGCCGCTGTTGTAGCCGGCGGCGGTGATGTTGGCCTGGACGGCGTTCTCGGTGGCGTCCGAGGGGTAGCCGGAGGTCATGACGCCCTCGTAGAAGGTGCCGCCGCCGGTGTTGCTGTTGTCGCCGCCGATACCGAGGATGATCGCGCCCTGCTTCTTCATCGGGTTGTAGCCGCCGGCGGTGGGACGTATGCCGTTGTAGAAGGTGGACAGGCCGCCCGCCTGGGCGTCGCCGCCATGGATGGCCCACTGGTTCTGGCCGCCCTTGAGCATGGCGGTCAGAAAGCGGTTGTTGACGCTGGGGTCATTGGCGTTGAAGCCGCGGTTGACCCCGGAGAACAGACCGTTCTCCAGGTCGGCCATGACCCACGGGCCGTTGCCGCTGCCCCAGCCCCAGCCCTTGCTGTTGCCGAAGTAGAGGGCCTCCATGGTGCCGTTGCCGTCGTCGTTGCCGGTCGTCTCGGCGTTGCCGTAGTCGAAGCAGCAGCCGCCGTTGAAGTGCGTGCCGTCGAAGATCGCGTACATGCCCTCGGACTGGTCGCCGGTCGCGATGCCGTTGGTGTGATTGTTCCGGTAGCCGGTGCCGGGGGCGACGTAGACGCCGTACGCCTTGTGGCCGGCGACGGTGACCGGCGCCTCGAAGGCGTTGGCCAGGTTGTCGTTCCCGCCCTCGGCAGGCCCGGGCCAGTGTCCCTTGAGCGCCTGGGTGAGGTGGTTCCCCTTGCCGGACTGGTCGTAGATGACGGTGATGACGCAGCTGGTCGCGGCGCAGAAAGAGTCCTGCGCGGCGGCGTCGGCGACGCCGCCGGCGTTCAGCAGGCCGATGTCCTTGGTCGCGTTGTCGGAGGCGCGCCTGACCTGGTACAGCGGCCCGTTGTACGTCCCGTATAGGGCGCGCGTGGTGCTGTGCGCGGCGACGCACTCGGTGCCGCCCGCGGCGTAGATGTCGCACGGCCCCTGGGTGGCCGCCTGCGAGGTCGCGGCCGTGGCCGTGAGCATGCCGACGGCGAGTGCGGCGCTCGCGCTCGTCGCGAGGAGAGCTCGCCCGAGCCTACGGATCGACAGTTTGACCATGAAGATCTCCTTCACAGAGTGGGGGTGGGGTGGGCGTCCACGAACCTGTCGGTGTCCGGCTGCGCAAACGGCGTGGGCTGCGCTGACGCCTCCGGTGCCTTCCGGCGTGGGCCGTCTTCGACAGTCGGCCGGCACGGGCCGCTCGTCAGCCCCAGGGGGAGACGGCGAGCCAGCTGGAGTCCTGGGTCCATGACGACGGGCTGTCCCAGGTATTGGCGCCGCCGTTGCTCGCGATGTAGCCGACGAGGCGGTAGTGGCGGAGGTACTTGGCCGGGTAGTTGAGGGACTGCAGGGAGTAGCCCGTGTCGCTGTTTCCCGGTTTGGCGCAGAAGGTGGCGTCCGCGGCGAACTGGCCGGTGCCGGCGACGGGCTGGAGGTGGAGCTGGAAGGCGTAGTGCCTGAGGTAATTGCCGGGAGTGTTGGCCGACTCGAAGGAGACACAGGTGCTGTCGGCCAGGCCGACCCGGACGATCCAGGTGGCGTTGCCCTTGTCGAGGGCGGAACTGCCGGGGGTCACCGGCGCGATCCCCACCTTGTCGTCGCCCGTGTCGTGATGCAGGTAGTCGCCGGTGCAGCACGAGGTGGTGGCCCGCAGCGACACCTTCGCTCCCGGGACGAAGGGGGTCGTGGTGGTGGTGCTGTAGGCGGCCGCAGCGATGTTGGCCTGGACCGCGGCGTCGGTGGCGTCGGAGGGGTAGCCCTTGACCATCGCGCCCTCGTAGAAGGTGCCCGCGCTCGCGTTGCGGTTGGTCTGGCAGCAGTCGCCGCCGCTGCCGAGGATAACGGCGCCCTGCTTGTGCATTGGGTTCCATCCGCTGGGCAGCGAGCCGCTGTAGAGCTGGGTCAGGCTCCCGGACTGGGCATTGGCGCCTTTGAGCGCCATCTGGGTGGTGCCATTGTTCTTGAGCATCGCAGTGACGAAGCGACTGGTCTGGGAGACCTGGTTGGGGTTCCACGTCCTGCTGCCGCCGGAGAACAGGCCGTTCTCCAGGTCCGCCTGCACCCACGGCCCAGTGCCGCTGCAACCGCCGAACCAGCATTCCGTGCCGAAGTTGATCGCGTCCATGGCGCCGTTGCCGTCGGCCTTGTGGTCGATCTCCGTGTTGCCGTAGTCGAAGCAGCAGCCGTTGTTGACGTGGGTGCCGCTGGTGACCATGTACTCGCCCTCGGGCGAGCTGCCGGTGGGCACGCCCCCGGCGGAGCTGTAGGCGAAGTAGCTGTTGCCGGGCTTGATGTAGAGCGCGTAGGCCTTCTGACCGTTCACGGTGACTGCTTCGGTGGTCGCGGTGGCCGCCGTGTCGGCGCCGCCGGTCCCGCCGGGGCCCTGGTAGACCAGGGTGTTGCCGCCGCCGGTCTGGTCGTAGAGGCGGGTGATGCTGCACTCGGTGCCCGCGCAGAAGGAGTCCTGCGCGGCGGCGTCGGCGACCCCTCCGGCGGACAGGGCCCCGATGTTCTGCGACATGCCGTCGGAGGCCCGCTGCACCTGGTACAGCGGGCCGCTGTAGGAGGCGAAGAGCGCACGGGTGGTGCTGTGGGCCGCGACGCACGGTGTTCCGCCCGCCGCGTAGATGTCGCACGGGCCCTCGGCGGCGGCCCGGGCGGTACCCGCTCCGGTGAAAAGACCGACGATGAGCACGGCCGTCGTTCCGGCCGCCGTCAGCGCCCGCCGGGCGTGGCTCGGCCACGATCGCATGGTCATGAACGAACTCCTTCGCGGGTGGGGAAGGAAGAAGGCGCCCCTCAATTGTTAACGCTAACAATTTTTCTGGGGAAGTGGTGCCCGCAAGACGGGTCGGACACCCTGGTGGTGATGCGCCGACCATCACTATGGCTACACGTTGATGTACCGTCAAGACATCAGACTGTTAACGCACACAGAAACCATGGCAGTTCGCTCTGCCGGCCCGGTGATCGTCATGGAGTGACGGCGCGACCGTGTAAGCCATGTCGATCACCGCCACCGTCGCGGTCCTGCTCGTTGCCGCCCTGCACGTCTACATCGTGGCTCTGGAGATGTTCCTGCGGGCCGGCCGGAAGGCCCGGGCCGTGTTCGGGACCAACGAGGACTTCGCCGTTGCTGCGAAGACCCTCGCGGCCAACCAGGGGTTGCGCAATGGCTTCCTCGCCACGGGCCTTTGTGGGGAGCCGCCGCCTCCGACCCGGTGGCCTTCCAGGCGGAGGTTTTCTTCCTGGTCAGTGCCGCCACGGCCAGCCGGAAGATCATCTTTGCTCAGGTCATTTCGGCCTTGGTCGCGCTGCCCCTGGTGCTGGTGGCCCGCTGATCGCCGTGCGGCGCAGCGACTCCGCCCGGCGTCCGGTCGAACGCCGTGGCGAGGTCCGCATGGGGGCGAGGGGTCAGGCCTTGCCAGTCAGGCGTCACGGCTGGAGCAGCTGGTGAAGCGGGGGAACCTGCTGTGCAGCAGTCACACGGTGAAGACTGCCAGTATTGCCGAGTGGCGGCGTACATGGGCTCGATACCAGCTGCGATCCTTACTGCCCGGTTCACCTGGACGTGGCGCTCACCCGCACCGAGATGCGGCAGTGGGAAGCCGCTGGCGCCGTGCTGGAGGAGGTGTGCGAGATAGCGTCGAACTGGGTGGCGCACCAGACGCTGTTCGGCGCGGTCGTCGAGTGGATAGCCGGCGCGGTGCCCGGCCCGCGGGTCAACCGGATCGCCGCCCGCGGCGGAGTGACCCTCGGCGCCCGCTGACCCACGAACCGCGGCCTCCCGTTCGCGGCCTTCCGCACTCGGGGCGCAGCTGCCCCATCCGGTCCGGGCCGGCTCCCACCGTCGGTAGGAGTGTGGGAGGCGCTGCTGCCGGTCGGCCCGCCGCAGAGCGACGGTCGCTCGTTCACAACTTCGCTTGCTCCTGCTAATCGTGCCTTCATTGCGGCTAGTTGGCCCCCGACAGTAGTGGCATGACCAACCGCCGCACCGGCCGAGTGCCCATCGCCCTCTATATCTGCGCCGACGACCCCGCTTCGGTGGCGCTGCTTGCCGGCCACGCCCGCTGCTACGCCCAGGCCCGCGAGTGGACCGTCGTCCTGACGTCGTCGACACCGATCCCACCAAGCCGCTGGAGCAGTGCAGCGGCTGGCGGGCCGTCACCGCGCCTCTGGTCGAGCGCGCGTCGCGGTCGAGGTGGACGCGGAGGCAGCCGAGGGGCTGGAGCTTCCGGGCGCGGACCTGTCCGGCGAGCAACTCACCGTGCACGTGGTGCCGCTGCAGGAGGACGAGTTCACCGGCAAGACCTGCTTCGGGTCCACCACCGCACCCGGTTCGCCGGCCAGGACAGGGCTGGCCAGCGCGTCTGCCGCGACTGCGCCTCCTGACCGGGCTTCGCGCAAGAGCGGAGGTGTGCCCAGGGGTCGAGTGTGCGCAACCCCTTCGGCCCACGGGATGTTCGGGTGGCCCCTGCGGCCGCCCCGGCCTCAGCCCCGATCCGCGGGGCGGCAGCCGCGACGGCTTCTGCTCGGTGAGCGGCTCGGCGGGACCGTGGCGGCGGCAGGCGGTCAGGCCCGGCGGAGGGCGTGGGAGGTGGAGGGCGTGGCCGGCGAGGATGATGCCGCAGTCGTCGCCGGGGGTCCTGGTGGGCGGTGTGGAGGGCGGGCCAATCGCCGGGCGGCTGCAGAGCCTGGGCGATGCCGTCGAGGGGTTCGCCGTCCTGGATCGGGATCGTGACGCCGTCCGGGGGCTCGTCTCGACGGTCGTTGTCGTGGGGGCTGCGTGGTCGTGGGCTTGCGTTGGTGGGCTTTCCGGGGGCTTTGTGGGGCAGGGACGGGGTGGTGGCCGGGGGCGGCAGCCGCAGGCGGTTGCGGGGCTGGCTGCGGTGTCGGCGAGCGAGGGCCGCAGGCTCGCGGTGCAGGCGGGGGAGTGACCGGGGGATCCGATGGGCGGGGAGGGGACGGGCACTGCTCAGAATCGGCACTCGACGAGCCGGTGATGCGGTGGGAGATCGGCGGGGACGGGGACCTCGTTCGGGACGGTGGTCTTCGGTGCGGGGATCTCGACGGTCTGTGCCGGCCTGGCCGGGTGCGTGTTCTGGCCGTCCGTCCACCAGGTGATGTGGCAGGGCAGGCACCTCGGGTGGCCCTTCGCCCGGCGCCGCTCGGCGGCCTTCGTGGTGACCTTCACCGTGCACCCGCAGGCCGGGTAGGTGAACGGGACGCGGGGATCCGTGCACTGTCGGCAGGCGGCGACGTCGCCGTTCTTCCACTTCGGCATCGTCGCGCGCTGCGCGATCTTCTCCCGCCATTCGTGGCCGGTCGGGCAGCGCCACCAGGCGGTGATGTTGGACTGCGAGGCGATCCGGTCTGGCCGCAGGGAGCCGTTGCGGTCCGGGTGCCACGTCGGTAACAGCGCGGGGTGGGCATCGGCGAGCGAGCGGCTGTACGGGCGACCCGGGGTGCCCGATGGGCCGGCAGGAGCTGAGTGGGTCTTCACGCCCCAGACTCTGGAGGGCCGCCGGCAGTTTGTCCGCCGGACGGGGGAGGCATCACCTGATTCGACGGTCCTATGTCACCCGGACAGAGCAGCTCACCCACACCCGCGGCGGGACCTGCCGGCGGGGGAGTCCCGCCCGTCAGGTCCGCCGTGGATCGACTTCACCCGCAGGCCGCGCCGGTAGCTCCTCCGCTGTGGTCGGCACGGGTCTGCTTGGTTCTGCGTGGTGGCACGGGACGTGCGCACGAGGTTTTGGGGGCCTTTCGCGGGGCGGTGCCGGAACGAGAGTCAGAGAGGGTGCTCGGTCCTGTCGGCCCGCGGCGGGTCGCCGGCGCCGGCGGTGGCGGCGGGGGAGTAGAGGCGGGCGGTTGTGAGGGCGTGGTCGATGACGGCGCACAGCCGGGGCAGATCGGCGGTGTCGAACATCACGGCAGCGGGCAGGGCGAGGGCGAGGGCGCCCACGGCACCGATGACGAGGGCCTCGATGGTTGTGAGCCGGATCGGGCGTTCGGTGCGGCGTGCGCCGAGCAGGACGTAGCCGTCGAGCCGGTAGCGGGTTTCCCAGTTAACGCCGCCAAGATAGGCATCGTTGGGGTCGAGGTCGATGCCCGTGCAGGCCACGGCGGCGGCGAAGCGTTCCAGAACCACGGCGTGCTCCGGCTCGGTTTGCCGGCCGGCGATCTCCCGTACCCACTGCGCGGCGCGCGCGGTGCAGGCTGCTGCCTGCACGAGCACGAGGGCCCGGTCCCTGGTGCCAGGGCTGCTCGAGCCCGGCAGCATCGCGCCGATCTGGTCGGGGCTGGGGGGCAGCGGGATCCGGGACAACGGAGAAGACGCCATACGACGACAACGTCCACGGGCCTAAACGGTTACGGTCGACTCCGGGCACTGGCGCGACCATCAGCACAAGGGTCGACCGGGCCGTCGCCACGGCGCGCAGGCAGGGCCGCCAGTGCAGGACGGGGGCGAGGACGCTCGTGCACGGCGCGAGGAACCACGCCGGGCGGCCGTGGATGCGTGCGACCCCATGGCCCGGGCCGGCCGGAGCTTCTCGGTGGCCCCGGCTCGTGGTCGTTGCCGGCCGCTGCGCCACCTGTCAAGGGACAGTAGGAGTTCCCCGCTCGCGGACAGTTGATCTCCCCACTGGCGGATGTGGAAAGTCCCCGGGGGACAGTTGATCTTCCCGCCTCCGGGTCAGCCGAGTGGGATGACGCCTCGTCCGGTGGTCGCCTCGGCGAGGCGGTGGCTGTCGCCCTGCGTGACGACGACGTGGGCGTGGTGCAGGAGTCGGTCGACGGTCGCGGTGGCGAGGGTCTTGGGCATGGTCTCGTCGAATCCGGACGGATGAAGGTTGCTGCTGACCGCCAGATTCCGCTGTTCGTAGGCGGCATCGACCAGACGGTAGAAGCCTTCGGCGGTGTCCGGCGAGATGGGCAGGAGCCCGATGTCGTCGACGATGATCAAATCGGTTCGGGTGATCCGGGTGATCGCCTTCGAGACGGATTCGTCGACGCGGTGACGGCGGATCAGGGCTCCGAGGTCCTCGATGGTGAGCCAGGCAACCGTCATCCCGGCGTCGACGGCCGACTGGCCGTGGGCCTCGCTGAAGTGCGACTTTCCGGTGCCGGAGGGTCCGACGACGCGGAGGTTCTCGCGTCGCCCGACCCATTCCAGGGTTCGCAGTGCGGACTGCGTGGGGACCGGGATCGAGGACGCTTCCTCGTTCCGGATGTGGAAGGTCTTGCCGGTCGGGAACGCCGCGCGGGTGCGGCGGTGCGGAGGTTGGCGGCGTCGCGGCCGGCGGCCTCCTCCGCGAGCAGGGCCCGCACGATCTCTGCGGGATCCCATCGCTGGGCCTTCGCGGTCGGGATGATCTCGGCCATCGCCCGGCGGATGTGCGGCAGCGCCAACCTGCGGGTCAGCGCGATCGCCTCGTCGAACGCGGCGCCGGACGTCGCGGCGACCGCGGAGGCGGGTGCTTGCATGCGCGGCCGCGTCGGCCGCTTGGGTGGGACTGTCGTTCATGAAACAGGTGCTTTTTCCAGGTCGGGGTCGACGTCGAGTGCCTGCCCGGCCTCGAGAGGTACCTGGGCAGCGGCGACGGTTCGAAGTCCACGGTCTGGCAGGTCGGCGAACGGCACCTCGTCCTGAGGTCCTGCGCCCGCGTCGGTGACGGGGACGTCGAGACGGCGGTCTGGCTCGCCGTCGTCGACCCGTCCGGCCCCCACGCCCACATCAACTCATGAACATCCGGTTCCCGGTGATCTGACCGTCGTCGTCCCCGATGACCTGGACCGCCTGCCGGATGCTAGGGCGCGGTGCGCCTGCACCTGCTGCGCGTTGCTCGTCCCTTCACCGCTTGCCCGGTCCGGGCCCGTCGTTCCGGTGAGCCAGTGCCGATGCGCTGTGAGGGTGCAGGGATTATTCCTCCGCTAAGTCGTTCAGGAGCCGCCATGCGGTGAGAGCGATGTGAGCCCTCGTCGATCCGGTGGGGCTGGTGACGTCGGTGCCGAGGGCCTTGCCGATCCGTTCGAGTCGGCGGGCGACGCTGCTGTGGTGCAGGTGGAGGAGCTCGGCGGCGCGCCGTACGGATCCGGTGGCGCAGTAGGCCTCGAGGGTCTGCAGGCCCTGCGGGGTGCCGGCGATGCGGGCGAGTGCCGTCACGTCGGCGTTGTCCCGGGCGGCCGCCTCAGGGATCTCGGCCAGGAGCGCCAGCGCCCCGAGGCCGTCGTAGCGGACGACCGGCTCGTGGGCGGTGGTGAAGCGCAGCGCCGTGCGGGCCTCGCACCAGGAACGTTCCGGGCTGCCAGCCCTGCCGATGCCCGCGCGTACGTCCGCGGGCCATCGGGCGCCGTCCAGCGAGGCGGTCAGGACGACACCGGTGCCGGCGACCACTGCAGCCTTCACCGGCCGAGCCCGGCTCAGCCGGGCCGCGACCTCGGCGAGGGGAGACTGCGAACGGACGGCGGCGACGTGCACGGGCGTGCCGGCGGTGAACCCCAGCAGCCGTAACGCCCGGGCCCTGGCCGGATCGTCGATCCCCGGGCTGACGGCCAGTTCGACGAGAGCCGGGTCGGCCATGGTCGTGCGGGCCAGCCCGTACCGTTCGGCGGCCGCCGCGACGGCGATGGCGAGTCGGTCCAGCAGTACGTCGTCGAGCGGACCGGGCGGCCCGGGGCGCTCCAGCCACACCACGCCGATCTCCTCCTCGTCGAGGGTGACCGGGCACGAGGCGCAAACGGGTGACGGTGGCTCGGCCGCTTCCCTGCCGTCGGGCGCCGCGCGGATCACGCGCCCCGTCCCATGGAGCCGGATCCCGACGATGCACTCGGCCAGGCCGGCCGAGGCCCGGGCCAGCGCCGCAAGGTCCACCCGGCGGCGCATCAGCGTGTCGTAGAACGCGACGACACGGATCGTCCCTTGAACGTGCGGGTCGAGATGTGACAGTCGTTCAGCCAGCGCCTCCATGACGCGAGGATAGGGCGTACCAGCGGCCGACCGGTGCGCCGTTCGTCGCGCAGGCGAGCCGATCCTCGCGACGGACGGCGGACGACCCGCGGCGCGGCGGCCGTGAGGATGGTCGGCATGGATCCCGAACTCGAAGCATTCGTTCCCCTGCTCCCCAAGGTCGACATGACCGACCCGGTCGGCGCCCGCAAGGTCTTCGACGAGCTGGCCGCCAGCCGACCGGCACCCGACACCACCGGCCTGGACATCGAGGACCGCACCGTGCCCGGTGACCCGGACGTGCCGGTGCGCATCTACCGCCCGCAGCACGCGCACGGCGCCGTCGTGTGGCTCCACGGCGGCGGATTCGTCTTCGGCGGCCTGGACGCCGAACACCCCTGGGCCACCCGCATCGCCCGAGACTCCGGCGCGGTAGTGATCTCGGTCGGCTACCGGCGGGCCCCCGAACACCGGTTCCCCGCGGCCCTCGACGACGCCTACATCGTACTCACCTGGGCGGCGGAGCACGCGCCCGCACTCGGCATCGACACCGACCGGATCGCCGTCGGCGGCCACAGCGCCGGCGCCAACCTCGCGGCCGCCATGACGCTTCGCGCCCGCGACGAACAGGGGCCGCCCATCTGCTTCCAGCTCCTCAACGAGGCCATCCTCGACGACCGGCACCAGACCTGGTCGGCCCGCACCTTCACCGCCACGCCCTGGAACAACCGCGCGGTGCGCATCGCCGCGATGAACCACTACCTGGGCTCCCAACAGGCCACACCGTACGCCGCCCCGGCCCGCGCCACCGACCTGTCCGGGCTGCCGCCCGCCTACATCGCCACCGCCGAGTACGACCCCAACCGCGACGAAGCCCTCGACTACGCACAGCGCCTCCTACAGGCCGGCGTCAGCGTCGAACTTCACCAATGGCCCGGCACCTTCCACGGATCACTGGCAATCCAGACCGCCGAGGTGTCCCAGCGCCAGACCGCCGCACTTGGCGCCGTCCTGCGCCGCGCACTGGCCGGATGAGGTGCACGGCCGAGAGGATCCGTGTCGATGGCCGTTGACACCCGCTGTTGCCTCCGGGGCCGACCGGGCATTCCGGCCTCCGGAAGGCGGTGGGTGAATGGGGGCGGAGGGACGGGACGCGTGATGCGCCGCATCGAGGTGCTGGTCGGAGCGCAGTAGGTGTCGCGGACGACGAAGCATTCGGGGCAGCAGCCGACCAGGCGCGGCGCGGAACACAGACCTCGGAACCGGGGACAGGAAGGTCGGTCACTGCACCGATGCGGTGTGCGGGTGCTGCGGCGCCAGCGGGCAGGCGTAGATCTGCAGGTTGTACCCGTCCCCGATGGTGACCATGGTCGGTGTCGGTGACGGCGCCGGGCCGCCGAGGTGGGAGTCCCGGTCCTCGACGGGGGTCCAGCTGCGGACGTTCTCGTTCCACTCCGTTGTGGCGATGGTCAGCATCGGCTCCATCTCACTGCCACAGGCACGGCAGTGCCGGGGGCGGGGTCGGTGAAGCTCCAGGGTGCCCATCCGCCGACCTTCCAGCCGGGGGCGACGGACAGCTCCCGGTCGTAGTACCTGTCCTCCGCACCGTCGTAGGTGGTTCCCGGTGCCGCGTTGTTCTTCTGCAGGGCGCTCCAGGCCCGGATCCGTGCCCGCAACCCAGGGTCGAGTTCCGCCGACAGGGGATACTCGGTGACCTGTTCGGGAGCGAGTTGACACGGCTGCGGCAGGTAGCCCTCGTCCTGGAGCACGGATGGCAGCGGGGGCGCGGCGAGGACGTCGCCGACTGCGGCGGCGGCGCGCCAGAACAGCTCGGTCCTGGGCATGTTTTGTCCGGGGTGGTCGAAGGGGCACCACAGGACCTGGAGCAGGTCCGCGTCCCCGGGTGGGTGCAGGACGGCGATGTCGCGGAGATACAGCTGGGCCACGGCCAGCATCGCGACGGGCCCCTCGGGGCCCGGGTGGCCGGTGGCGATCTGGGTCAGCGCGGCACGCTCCCGAGGGGTGTAGCCGCGCTCGTCCGGCGGCCGGTTCATGACGGCTGCATGGATGTCCCGTTGCAGCCGGACATCCTCCGGGGACGTCGCTGGCAGCACGTCCGGCACCTGGTGCGTGCCCTCACAGTACGGCCAGGGCTCGACTGCGGGCCACAGCAGGGGTCCTCCCACCGAGCTCTCCTCGGGGGACGGCGATCCGGGCCTCGGGTGCAGCCGGACCGCTGTGCGGGCCAGCGGGCCCAGCGGAGGGAAGACCGCCACGATGGACTCCGGTCGCTTCGGGGTGGTGCGCAGCATGTGGACCTCCGGTCGATGACAGTGTCAGTTGCCCAGGTTGGGGCCGCCGCCGTCGGGGGTGTTCTCCAGCTCGATTTCGTAGAAGATGGGCCATGAGGCGCCGTTGGGCAGTTCGACCCGGGCGGTCATGGTGACGGTGGTGGGGATGGTGCTGTCATCGTGGAGGTAGTGGGGTGTCACCTCGTAGTGGACAGCGAAACTGCTCCCCTGGCTCAGTTGCTTCACCTCCTCCTGGACCCGCTTCTCGTACCGCCGCATGCTGATGCCCTTGGTGTTCAGGCCCTGCTGGTAGCACGGGACGAGGTTGTTCCAGTCGCCCTGGTTGCTTCCCCGTCCCCCGAGGATGTTGGCGATCAGGTGGCAGCGGGCGAGGGAGCCGTGGGCGGACTGGAGCTTTGCGTCCTCCCAGCCGGCGATGTCGCCGTCCGCCGGAGACCCCTTGTCCAGCGGGTTCGTCAGGCAGGCTTCCGCCTTCTCGGCCCTGAAGGGCGCGGTCCTGACCGTGGAGGGAGCGGTCGCGGTCTTGTTGCGGCTGGGCACTGGCTTGTCGGTGTTGAGGATCCATCCGCCGCCGCTCGGCCTGCCCTTGGGGTGGGTCAGGCAGGCGGCTCTGCCCGATGTGGGCGGCGGCGGGCTGGCGGGGCTCGGTGCGGCCGGGAGGGATGACTCCTGCAGCGTCGTGATTCCGTCGATGGCCAGCGCTTCACCGTTGCGATGGGTTACTAGCCCTCCGGAGTCGAAGGCGTCCGGGACCGGGGCCGGGGCAGTGGCGGCGGCCGGGGCCTGCACCCGTAGCGCCGTGTAGTGGCCGTTGGGTTTGCGGACCAGCCCGTCGTAGCTGATGGCCGGGCTGCCGAGGGTGGCTGCCTGCGCGGGGGAGAGCTGCCGGACGGCGTTGGGTGTCAGGTACGCCGTGCCGGGGCGGGTGTCGACGGTGGTGCTGTGCTGCTTCGCGTACTGCGTTAGCGCGGCGGCCCGGGGCTGCCGGTAGGGGCTGTCGCCGGTGTCCTCGTCCTGGCCGGCCGACCGGTTGCTGGCTTGCGGGGCCGGAGCGGGCGCGTCCCCACCTTGGTCCATGGCGGCCGCCGGGTTCGACGGAACGGAGGCGAAGCTCTGGATCGCCTGCGCCATCTGCCCGAGCAGTTGCTGGCCTCGGGACTGGAGCTGCTGTTCCTTCGTCTTGAGATCGGAGGCCTTCGAGTTATTGGCCTTGGAGGCGGCGTCGAGCTGGGAGGACCTGGCGTCGACCTGGGAAGCCTCCTGCCGGATCTGGCTCTCCTCGCTCTGGATCTTGTCCTCCATGGCGTTTTCCTGGTTCCGCTTGGCCTCCAGTTGGCGTGCCTCGGCGTCGAAGGCAGCGGCCGCGCCCGCCTCCGCGGGCAGTTGGAACGTGTGCGGCTTGGCGTTGTGGGCGGCGATCTCACCCTCCACGGCCTTCGCGCGCTCGTTGTGGCCGCTGATCTCCTGGTTCACCGCGGCGACCCTGGCGTTGAGCGCCGCCTTGCTGTCGCGAATGGCAGCGGACTCCTTGGTGATCCGCTCTGCCTCGGCGACCACGTCCTTCTCCTGCTGCGCCAGGTCCGCCGCCTGCCGGTTCGCGTCCTCGATCTCCACCAGCAGGGTCGCCATGGCGGCCTCGAAACCCCGGGGCGCCACCAGCGGAACGGGGGCGAGCGTGCCCGCCTGCGCCGTGACCGCCACGGCATCGGTCGCCGCGATCGTCTGCGCTCCCACGGCGGCGATCGGCGCCAGGAGCGCCATCAGCACGAGGTGGAGGATCCGGGGCAGCGTCCGCCGGCGGCACACAGCCGCCGTGCGCGAGGGCGCGGTCATTCGGTCACCTTGCCGGTGAGCTCGTCGGCGATCATGGAGACGGTGGGTTCGCCGTCACCGGCCTGGCAGACGGAGGCCTGTATCAGGCTGGCGCCCTTCACTCGGGCCTGGTGGTAGCAGGCCCAGTTCGCGGTGTCGCCCTGCCTCGCGGTCCACGCCACCGCGACCTCGGTGGCGGGGTGCGCCGCGTAGGTCCACTTCGACGTGCGTCCGGCTTGGTCGGTGAGTGTCGAGGACGGGCATTTGGTGAGGCCGCCGGTGAGCGTGCGGAAGGCTGCGGCCGCCTTCTCGCTGTTCGGGAACACGCCGATCACCTGGTTGACGGTGTAGCTGCCCGAGCCTATGGCGTCCTGGTAGGTCGCCGACAGGAACGCCTTCCACGCCTGCCCGTAGACCGACTGCGTCGTCGGTCCGGCGGCGACAGCGCATTCCGACGGGGCCGCGGCGAGCGGGGCGTGGGGCCGGTTCGACTGGGGCCCGGCCACCACCGTCGTTCCGGCCAGTTTGCTGACGCTGTCGGCGCTGAGCAGGTCCGCCTGGACGGTCCCTTCGGCGATGTGTGGAGGGAGGCCCGTCGGCTGTTGCGGCCAGTGCCACCACCCGATGCCGGCCAGCAGGAGGCAGGGCACCACTGCGGCCACCATCAGCCGCCAGTGGCGCAGTACCCCAGTTCTCCGACGCGCTGCCCGTGCCGCGGGCGGCGTCACCGACGCGGCCGGCGGCTGCGCGCCCGGTCCGGCAGTCGGCTGCACGGGCACGGACGGTGCCGCGCCGGCGCGGCCGAGCTGGGGCGGCACCGCGCGTGGCGTCTGCTGCCAGGTGGGCGGCGCCGGCGCGGCTGGGTTTTGGTTCCAGTAATGCTTCGTCATGACGTCTTCCTGGTCGTGGTGTTCCGGTCGGCGCCGTTCATCGGTGGCACGAGACGGCGAGGAGGAACAGCAGGAACAGCACGGCGAGGACGCCGAGGCAGCCGATGCCGCCCTCCGGGTTCTTGGTGTTGGCCTCGACCGTTCCGCCGGGGCGCAGGCCGGGGTGGCGGTCGGTGTAGTGCGCGATCTGCGCCCGCTCGCCCTGGGACTCGGTGCCCCAGGAGGTCTTGAAGCCGCACTCGCCGCACCGGTAGCGGTATGCCATGTCGGATCCTTGAACTTTGTCGGTGGGATGGTGGATCGGTCGCCGCGCGGCGGGGTCAGCGCCAGCGCCAGCAGACGGTGTAGCCGAGGTCGGGAAACTCGTTGGAGCGCCAGTAGGTGGAGGCGTCCTGGCCGCAGAACGCGGGGTAGTTCGGCGTGCTGGTGCGTCCGGTGACGTAGACGTTGGAGCGGTCGCAGCTGCCGACGTTGGTGAAGGTGGAGCCCGACTTGAACAGGCATTCGCGGACGGTGGCGTAGCCTGCGTCGTCGGGGAACACCATGGACAGGCACTGCAGGACGTCTTGGTCGGCGCCCTTGGGGCCGGAGACAGTCCGCCACTGGTTGTAGTGGGGCCAGCTGTCGCACTTGGAGTGGTCGCTGGTGCCGCGGTAGACGGCGAGGACCTTGAAGGCGCCGGTCCGGCAGGAGAGCAGCGACCACGGGCCCGCGCCGTTCGGTCCGAAGACGCAGTCGCCCTGCCGGGCGTGGTACGAATCTCCGCCGGGACTTTGGTAGCTGAGGCACAGGACCCGCGAGTAGCGCTTGGAGCTGACGCTCTCGTCGTTTCCGGGCACGTTGGCGCAGCCGTCCAGGTCGGTGCTGCCCTCGTTGATCCGGACGACCTTGAACGTCCCGGTGGTGCAGGTGGTCGGAGTGAGGTCGGCGTGACCGTTGGTCCCAGTGTCGAAGAAGCAGTCGCCGATGCCTGCGGTGGCGACCGGATCGGTCGGACTCGGGCTCGGGGTGGGCGTGGATGTCGGTGTCGGGGTGCTTGGGCGGGTGCTGCTGGGGGTCGGATCGGGCTGCGGGGCCCGGTACGAACTGTTGGTGGGGCGCGGCAGGTGACTGATCGACAGCGAGTGGCTGTCGGCGGCCGAGCGGGTGTTGGCCGGGTGGGAGTCGTCACGGTGGGCCGCGAACAGCAGCACTGCCACGACGGCGGCCAGGGCGGCGAGTACCTTGCCGACCCCGGCCGCCGCGCTGCCCACTCCCGCGCCACCCGCTGCCGCACCCGCCGAAACTGCCCCGCTGTTGACGTGCGGTCGCGAGGTAGTCGACCCGGTCGGCGGCTTCGGCTTTGCTCGCCCGGCCGGCTTCGCTCCCCCGGCGGCTTTCGGCCCGCGGTCGGGTTTCAGGCTGCCGGATGCCGAGGTCAGTTGTTCGGCCCAGGCGGCGGGCGTCGGCCGGGCGGCCGGGTCCTTCCCGAGCGAGGCACGGGCCAGGGCGCCGAGGGCCGGGTCGATCGCCGCCAGCGCGGCCGGGTCGGTCGAGGCCTGGTCGCGGGCGAAGAGGCGGACGGCGAGCAGGGCGAGCTTATAGGTGTCGCTGTGCCGGGTCGCCCGTTCCTCTCCCGCGGGGACCTGCCAGTCCGGGGTCTCGGCCTGCGGCAGCACCGTCGCGAGGTCGGTTCGGGCCGCGTCGCAGTCGATGAGGAAGCACTCGGGCTGCGGTGCGAGGGCGAAGAGCAGGTTCTTCGGCGAGAGGTCGCCGACGGCGACGCCGAAGCGGTGCAGCTGGTCGAGGGTGGTCGCGAGGTCGGTGAGCAGCAGCAGCCTGTCCCGGTCGGTGACGGCCAGTCCGATCCCGGTGATGTAATCGTCTTCGTTGAGGAGGTACTCCAGGGTGGCGAGCCGGGGCGGTCCCTGGTTGCCGGCCGCCAGGGTCCGGAGAGTGAAGTGGAAGCGGTCGGGGACGGCCCGCATCAGGAACCCGCACGTCTGCCCGCCGCGCTGGACCACGGCGGCCGGCCAGGCGGTCTTCTCGCACAGCCAGCGCCCCTGTTCACCGGTCAGCCGCTCAGGCAGCGCGACCGCGGCGGCCAGCGCGGCGGCGTCCACCTGCGGCAGCACCGCGGGGGCGTACTCCTTGTAGACAACCTCCCAACCGCCGTCGGTTGCAGACTCGTTGATGCGCTTGTTGCGCACCCGGTGGACTGATCCCTGGCCGCCGCGGCCGAGTTCCGCTCCCAGGGTCAGTGTGGCGAACTCGACCGGGGTGGCCGGTCCGGCGCTCACTTCGCTCCCTCGGCTCGGGGCCAGATCGCCAGCAGGGTGCGGTCGTCGTCGAAGGTCTCCCGGGTGAAGTCCAGCACGTGGCCGAGCCACAAGGGCGGGGGCGGCGAAGCGAGTTGGCGGGCGAACAGCTCCCCGACTCGGCCGTCGCCCTCGCCGAGCGGGTCGCCGAACCCGTCGGTGCCGACCAGCAGCGCCCACGGCTCGGCCAGTCGTCCCACGGCCGTCTCCGGCCGGTCGGGGACCAGGGGAAGCGGGGAGACCTCGTTGCTGACCAGCGGCGTGCCCGGTGCGGTCTTGCCGCCGAACAGAGGACGGTAGCCGCCGCCGGCCCGGTCGAGGAGCCACGCCCCGGAGTCGCCGATCCGGAACACTTCGGCCTCCAGGACGTCGCCCGTGGCACGGACCACCCCCGCCACCAGGGTGGTCGCGTACAGCCGGGCCACCTCGGCCGCCTGCGGTGCGGGGACGCCGAGCCGCCACCGCGCCAGTTCGCGCAGCCGTTCCGCGGCGTGGGCCGCGACGTCGGTGCCGTCGAGCCGCTCAGCGCCCCGGTCGAGCAGGTGCAGGATGCGTTCGACGGCGGCCCGGCACGCCTCGACGGCGCCCTGGTGGGACTCGGCGGCGCTGGAGACGCCGTCGGCGACCGCGAAGACGATGCTGCCGGTGGCCTCGTGCACGGCGGCGCGCGCCGCGTCCTGGCGCGGCTGACGGTAGTAGCGGTGCTTGGCGCCGCGGACGGA
Source organism: Kitasatospora sp. NPDC085895 (assembly GCF_040702125.1). Classification (NCBI taxonomy): domain Bacteria; kingdom Bacillati; phylum Actinomycetota; class Actinomycetes; order Kitasatosporales; family Streptomycetaceae; genus Kitasatospora; species Kitasatospora sp. NPDC085895. The sequence goes on from NZ_JBFBJY010000069.1 coordinate 39,325, forward strand.
GGCGAACCGCAGGGTTAGCCGGTCGGTGGACCAGCCCTCGCACTCGCTGTCGGGGAAGTCGAAGGCGTACTGGCTGGGCGGCCGGGCCTCGAACTCCAGGCCCGGCACGTCCACGGTGATCCGCTGCCACGGCACCGGGTCCGGCCCGCTCGCCGGGGGCGGCCCGGCGGGCCTCGGGGGCGCCGCCGACGGCGCGGGGTCCGGGTCGCCCCGGCGTGCGGGCGTCACCGGCCGACCTCGTCGATGGCCATGGTGAACTGGTCGGGCCGGTTCACCACCAGCTGCGGGTTGGCCGAGTTCAGGGCGTGTCCGGAGGCCACCAGGCTCATGGTGAGCGAGTGGAAGAACTCCGAGATCGCCCGGCCGACGTCGGTTCCGGACTTGGCGAGGAAGGCGAACTCGGGGCGGGTCGCGACGTCGACCATGGTCTGCGCCCGGGCGTCGCCGAGACCGCAGGCGATGATGTTGGGCGCGGTCGGTGTGCGGTCCCGGTCGGTCAGTTCTGCGTGCGGCGCGTGCCAGGACGAGCCGTCGGTGGGTTGGCCGTCGCTGAGCAGGAAGACCACCGGGCGGTGAACCCGGTAGCCCTCGCCGCGCAGCCACTTCACGTCGCCGGGGATCCGCTGCAGTAGGTCCTCGAAGACGGCTCGGTAGTTGGTCACCCCGCGGATCACCAGCCGTGGCACCGTGGTCTCGGTGCGCATGTCGGCCACCGCGAGCCGAACCTGGACGTCGTCGGAGAAGCCCAGCACGGCCAGCCGGAGCTTGGCCGCGACCATCGGCTCCGCCCGCAGCCCCTCGCACAGCGACGCCACCCCGTCCCCCAGCTCACGCTGGTACGGCGCCATCGAGCCCGACTCGTCAGCCACCACATAGGCCGGCAGCAGGACGCCCTTCGCCTCCGCCATCGCAAACACCGCCTCCCTCACGTTCACGCAACTGGTGTCGCGGACGGAGCGGCCCGGGCCGCGCAACGAGGTGCGCCGGGGGCCGCGGAACCGCTGTCCGCACACCGATGCTGGCGTGGCGTCAGGCAAACGCACAGGTCACAGCACCGGTCATATGTGACCGGTCGTCAGAGGTAGGCTCACCTCTGTTTCGATTCCTCGGGGAAGGGCGGATCGTGGCGGAGACGCTCGGAGCACTGGTGCGCCAGTTACGGAAGCAGGCCGGCCTGACGCAGTTCCAGCTCGCCGAGCGGGCCGGGCTCGGCGAGAGCACCGTCCGCCGGATCGAGACCGACCGGCCCTTCGACCACCGGCTCGGCACCATCAACAGCATCGCGGACGCGCTCGACGCCGACTCCGAGGACCGCCGACGGTTGAGCGCCCTCGGCGGCGGCACCGGCCCGGCCGCGCCGGAAGCCCCAGTGCCCCCACCGGAACCACTGCCACCGCCCCGGGACCATGGCCCACTCGCTGACGCCGCCGAGGAGTTGGCCCGCGAGAGCCGGCAGCGCTGGCGCCGCGAGGAGGCCCAGCACCGGGTACACCACCCGTTCGCGCTGCCGGTGCGCTGGCAACAGGTGCCGGCAGGGGTGGCCGACCAGTCGGCGAACGCCCTCCTGCTGGCCCCCGGTGAGACCCGCACCGAACCGGACCTCAGCGGCGACCTGCGGCGGGTCGCCGAGATCTACCAACGCATACCGTCCGGCCGGCTGGTGGTCCTCGGCCGGGCCGGATCAGGCAAGTCGATCCTGGCTGTCCGGTTCGCCCTCGACCTGCTGGACGCCCGCACCCGCAACGAACGGGTGCCGGTGATCTTCAGCCTCGGCGCCTGGGACCCAACCACCGTGGCCCTGCGCGACTGGCTGATCGCCCGGCTGCTGCGCGACTACCCGCACCTGGCCCGCCGGGTCGCCAGCGGCAAGACACTGGCCGCGGACCTGCTCGACGACGACCTCGTCCTCCCCATCCTCGACGGATTCGACGAACTCGCCGAAGGCCTGCGCGCCCCGGCCCTCGAAGCACTCAACCTCTCCCGGCTGCCGCTCGTCCTGACCAGCCGGCACGCCGAGTTCACCGCTGCCGTCCGAACGGCCCACGCCCCACTGGCCGCCGCCGTCGTCCTGGAACTGCGCGACCTCGACCTCGACGACCTGCGCGGCTACCTGCCCCGGACCGAGCCGATCTTCCCCGGGCCCGCCGACATCGACGTGCAGGACGCGATCTGGGAGGCCGTTCTCGACCCCGCCCGGACTGCGGAGAGCGCCGGCCGCGCCAACCTCGCCACCGCGCTGCGCACCCCGCTGATGATCGCCCTCGCCCGCACCATGTACAGCGACCACCCCGAACGGCGGCCGGGCGAACTCCTGGACACCGCCCGCTTCCCCGATCCTGAGGCGATCGAGGAGCACCTGCTGGCCGGGTTCATCCCCGCCGTCTACCGCCCCCGTCCCACTGAACGGCTCGACACCGCCCACCGCCCACCCGGATCGTGGGACGCGGAACGCGCCGAACACTGGCTCGGCCACCTCGCCCACCACCTGACCCGGCTCGGCCGCGAACGCCAGGACCTCACCTGGTGGGAGATCGGTACCAGCATGAGCCGCCTCTCCCGCACCGCGATCATCGCCGTCCTGGCCGGCATCGCCTTCGGCGTCACCACCGCGATCGGCAACCTCCCCGTCGACCTGGTCGCCACCACGCACAGCCTCCGGTTCGCCGTCGTCCGGGGCCTGCTGGTCGGCGCCCTGCACGGCCTCGCCGCCGGCACAATCTTCGGACTCGTCTACTGGCACGCCTCCGCCCGCGCCGCCCTCAGACCCTCGCCGGTCCGCATGCGGCTCGGCATCGGCACCCCGCTGACCCGCCGCAACGCCCGCACCCGGTTCCTGATCGGCCTGGGCGGTGGAGCAACTGGAATGGCGCTCCTCATCCTGGTCGACGAAGGCCTTGTGGCCCCGCTCGGCCTCGCCGACGGACAGGGCGCCGGCCTCGCCGCCGGGCTTGTGTTCGTTGTGCCGATCGCCCTCTCGATCGGGCTGGTCTTCGGCCTGATCGCCCTGTTCGAGGCCCCGGTCCGCACCGAATCCGTGGTCAGTCCCGCCGACCTGCTGCACATCGACCGCCGCAACGTCGCCTACCACCTGCTCACCTGGGCGCTCGTCCTCGGCATCGGCGTCGGTCTGGTCAACGGCATCGTGTACGGGCCGCTGCGCGGCTTCGAGGTCGGCCTCGTGTTCGGGTTGGAGGGCGCCTTCGGCGCCGGACTCGGCTACGTACTGAGCCTGACCGCCTGGGGCCAGTGGGTGGCACTGGTCCGCATCTGGCTGCCGCTCACGGGACAACTGCCCTGGGCGCTGATCGCCTTCCTGGACGACGCCCACCAACGCGGTGTGCTTCGCCAGGTTGGCGCGGTCTACCAGTTCCGCCACGCCTGGATCCAGAGCCATCTGAGCCGCAGCCACCAGCAGCGCCACGGCCGCGGACAGCGCCGACGCGACCACTCGACGGAAGGGGCACTATGAGCGCCGAATCCCGCACGCACCGCCCGAGCGGGCGCACCCGGCGCGCGGCCGTTGCCGCGACCGCCACCGCACTTGTCGGTGCCCTCGCCACCGCCCCCGCGGCCGCCCGGCCCGCCGCCCGCACCCTGCACTACACCTGCATCTTCCCGACCATCGGCGGACAGGCCATCACCGCCAGGATCTCCGCGGACATCCCGGCCACGCTGCCGGCCGGCGAGACCAGCCCGGCCTTCGCCATCCACGCGGCCGCCACCGTCGAGGCTTCCTTCACCCTCGGCCTGCGCTACGTCCTCGGGGTGCGCACCATCGAGGGCTCGGTCGACGCCGGGACCCGCGTCCTCGCCCCGCAGGACGAGACCGCCGTCCCCGTCCACCTCGCCATCACCCGCACCGCCGTCCCCGCCTCCGGCGCCTTCGAAATCCCCGCTACCGGCAACGCGCCCCGGCTCTCCTTCGCCCGCCCCGGCACCGGGCGCGTGACCGCTGGCAACTTCACCCTCCACCTCGTGCCCAAGGACGCCGACGGCAACCTGGCCGGGCCCGGCCGGGTCGACGTCCCCTGCACCCTGAACGTTGGCCAGGACAACACCGTCGCCTCCTTCGAGGTCACCGCCGCGAAAGCATCCCCCACCCCATCCCCCACCGGACCTCCGTCAAGCCCGGCCTCGCTCCCTGCAGGTCCTTCCACCATCCCAGTCGGGCCGGACGCCTCCGCCGTTTCGACTACCGCCTCCTCCAGCACCACTCCGCCGGCTCCTCCACCGTCGGCGTCCGCCCCCACCGCGTCTGACGCCACAACCACTGCCCCGAGGACGCGGACCGCCCACCTCGAGGGCGCCGTCACCGCCGCGATTGCCGCAGTCCTTGCCGCAGCCATTGCCGCGGCCACAGTCCTCCGCCGGCGATCGAAACGCCGTGGAGAATCCGAGCCCTCGTCCTGAGCCATCCGCCATTCATCGACGAGCACCAGCAGCCACAGTCCCGTCCACGATGAGAACACCGTCACCGGTGCCGAGATGGTCCACGACGTAGCGGCGGACCTCGTTGCCCGCTGAGGCCACGACCCAGCGGGCACTGCGCGGCAGCCGCTGCATCGGACCGGGACGATGATGGCCGACGTGCTCGGCCAGCTGCCAGCAGTTCTTGTGCTCGATGGCGGATAGCAACCCGAGCAGATTGGCGCGGGCAGTTGCCCGAGGTCCCACCCGCTCGAACAGGCCAGCGATCCGAGTCATGCTCTCGTCGAACAACGCCCGCCATCGATCAGGGTCCACGCCATGGCCCGCGGCCAGCGCACGATCTTCAAAGTCCACACAAAGCCTTTGATCATCTCGCGGTGGCCGCACGCGTCAGGCGTCGTAGTACTCACCATCATCGCCCTGAACCCGCGCACGGCGGGCACCGGCCCTGGCCCGGATAGGCCGGGGCAGCGCGGAGTACCAGGCAAGGCTTCGGCTGCGCGGCACGGACCTGCTGGTGTGGGAGGTGCATCGGCCGGGGCAGCCGCCGTTGTCAGTGTCGTTCGACAAGCTCGTTGCCGCGGCCGCCCACTGGGCACACCTGGCCGACGAGCTTGCCGCACGGGACCGGCCGGTGAACCGCGCCGGGGCAACGGGCATCGTCGAGGTCTATCTCCGGGCGGCCCGTATCCGCTGGGGCATGGGTGCGCGGCGGTCGGGTGGCGGATCTGCTCGCTGCCGCGCCGTGGCTGCACGGCGAGGACGCCGTGCTCGCTATCTACGACGGGAACGAGCATGCCTTCGATGCGCTGATCACTGCCCTGAACGCCTGCGCGGCAGCCCGGGGCATGACGACATCGAGCAGCGCACCGTGTAGCTCCCCGCGGACCTGGTCGACTGGAACACCGAGGTGGTCCGCGACGAGACGACGACGACTGGGCGCAGAAGGAGGGCAGTGCCGGGCCGTGGTGGTGAAATGCCAAGAGGCCGTCACCCCGCGGGGCAAGACTGGCCACGACGACGGCTACCGGCTCTATTCGCAGTGCGCCGGGCTTCAGCGCGGTGGTGAAGCGAATCTGAGAACTGCTCTGACCTCGCCTGTGGGCACGGATCTGCACTGTTGCCCTCAGCCCGGGTTAGAATGGCCGGTTGTGCTGCTCGATGTACTGTTTCACGATGCTGAGCGGGGCTCCGCCGACAGATCCGGCGAAGTACGAGCCGGACCACAGGCGCTGTGCCCGCCAGTAGTGGCGAACGAGGTCGGGGAACTCCTGGCGGAGCCTGCGCGAGGACACGCCCTTGCGGGAGTTCACCAGCCTGGACACGGCGACCTTCGGCGGGAAGTTCACGAGCAGGTGGACGTGGTTGGCCTCGCCGTTGAACTCGACCAGTTCGGCCTCGAAGTCCTCGCACACAGCCCGCATGATCTCCTCGCATCGCGTCAGGTGCCGGTCGGTGAAGACGGAGTGCCGGTACTTCGTTACGAAAACCAAGTGGACATGCATGCGGAAGACGCAGTGACGGCCAGTGCGAACGTTCTCATCGATACCCATAAACCAATTGGGTATCGTGATCCGCGTGCAGCTTCGGTACAGTTTCCGCTTGTACCCGAGCGCTGGTCAGCGCGCGTCGCTGGCGAGGGCGTTCGGGTGCGCGCGGGTGGTCTACAACGACGCGCTTCGCGTTCGGGAGACCGCCCGCAGCGAGGGGCTGCCGTTCCCGAAGACCGGCGATCTGTCCAAAACGCTGATCACCGAGGCGAAGAACACCCCCAAACGGGCGTGGCTCGGCGAGGTCTCCGCCGTCGTGTTGCAGCAGTCCCTGCGGGATCTGGACACCGCGTACCGGAACTTCTTCGACGGCCTCAAGGGCAAGCGCCCGCGCATGGGCGCGCCCCGGTACAAGTCGCGCAAGGACACCCGGCAGGCGGTCCGGTTCACCGCGAACGCCCGCTGGTCCATCACCCTGGGACAGAAGCTGCGCCTGCCGAAGATCGGCGACCTGAAGGTGAAGTGGTCTCGGACGCTTCCCTCGGTGCCGTCCACGGTGACGGTCGTCAAGGACAGCGCGGGCCGGTACTTCGCGTCCTTCGTCGTGGAGAGCGGCCCGGAGGAGACCGGGCCCGAGGTGACGCCCGAGGTCGGCATTGACCTGGGCCTGGGGTACTTCGCGGTCCTGTCGGACGGCCGGAAGATCGACAGCCCGCGCTTCCTGCGCCGGGCCGAGAAGCGCCTGAAGAAGGCGCAGCGGGAGCTGTCCCGCAAGGAGAAGGGCAGCAAGAACCGAGACAAGGCCAGGGCTCGCGTCGCACGGGCACACGCCCGTGTCGCGGACGTGCGCCGCGAGTTCCATCATCAGCTCTCCACGCAGCTGATCCGCGAAAACCAAGCGGTCGCGGTGGAGAACCTGGCGGTGAAGGGACTCGCCCGCACGCGCCTGGCCAAGTCCGTGCACGACGCCGGATGGTCGGCGTTCGTGACCATGCTGGAGTACAAGGCCGCCCGGTACGGGCGCACCTTCGTCCGGATCGGCCGCTTCGAGCCCACCTCCCAGGTGTGCTCGCAGTGCGGTGTGAAGGACGGCCCCAAGCCCCTGCACGTCCGCATCTGGACATGCGGGGCCTGCGGGACTGTCCTGGACCGGGACATCAACGCGGCAGTCAACGTCGCCAAGGCGGCCGGACTGGCCGTGCCGGCCCGTGGAGCGCAGGGAAGACCGGGACCCGTCCCGGCACCGCGCAGCGAAGCGGGACCCCACCCGAAACCGCAGCCGACGACGGCGCGGTAGGCGGGAATCGCCGTCCTTCAGGGCGGCGAGGATGTCAAGCCAACGGCATGTTCGCCACCCGCGACCTGTCCATCCGTGCCGTCTACTCGGTCTCCAACCTCGGCCTCGACTTCGGCGCTTCGGCCCCCTGTCCAACCGTCTGCTGGGAGCCGTCCTGAACCCGTCCGCCCCCGCAGCACTGACGGCGATCGTTGGCGAACGCCCCTGGGATGCCCAGCCCATCGACCGCGATATCCAGTGGAGCCTGGGGCACGCAACACGCACCGGAGAGGTCGGTCAGCAGGTGGGCGGAGTTGTTGGCGTTCGTCGCTGAGGGATGCGGACCGACTTCATCCCGGCGGCGGTTGCGGCCTGGATGCCCATCTCGGTGTCCTCGAATACAAGGCAGTGTTCGGGGGCGACGCCGAGGCGCGCGGCCGCTAGCAGGAAGCCATCGGGGTCGGGCTTGGGACGGCTGTAGTCGCCGGCGCAGACCAGTACATCGAACTTGTCGAGCAGCCCGATGGTGCGCAATGAAGCGGTCACTGATTCGCGGGTACTGCCGGAGACGACCGCGAAGGGGAGGCGACCGTGCGCGTCGTGGATGTGTTCCAGAGTCTCTGGAACTGTTTGGAGCCGCGGGAGCATTTGCTGGAAGAGTTCTTCCCGATGGCGCATGACCTGCGCTATCGGCATGGTGAGGCCGTTTTGGTCGTTGAGTGACGCGATAATGTCCGCGACCGGTCGGCCACCCCAGGCGTAGAAGAGGTCCTCAGGGAGCTCGCACCCCCACTCGCGCAGCGTGTGCCTCCACGCCACGTAGTGCAGTGGCATCGAGTCCACAACGGTGCCGTCGCAGTCGAACAGGTAGGCGTGGTAGGTACCCGGCGGCGGAGTGATCATCATCGGGGCACCGTACATCAGGGACCGTGAAGGCCGTTGTCGCGCAGGAGGACCGACCCGCTCCGAGGGCACCCTCACCTCCGCACACGAAGCCTTACAACTTGGTGCGCGATAGACGGGGAGTGTGGGGGGCGTCGTGGATGATCATGAGCCATGAGGTCGGAGTGGGCTCGTGGGGTGTTGTCGCATCGGATCTGTACCGGTCTGCCGAGGCGCCGGCTGG